>CABQCN010000453.1 GCA_902462635.1 uncultured Oscillospiraceae bacterium | reverse complement strand
CTATCACTATAGTTCCATTCTGGACCAGCTGCCGGAAATCACAGTAACCGGCGTATACGATATCCGGGAAGAACGCTGCGCGGCCGCGAAAGAACAGGGACTCAAAGCTTACGCGTCCTTGGAAGAACTGGAGAACGACAAAACCGTCGACATTGTTCTCGTGGCGACGCCGAATAATTTTCACAAAGATCTCTCCATCCGCATGCTGCGCAGCGGGAAGAACGTCGTATGCGAAAAGCCCGTAACCATGAATGCTGCGGAACTCGAAGAAATCCTCGCCGTCATGAAAGAAACCGGCAGGCATTTTTCCGTGCACCAGAACAGACGCTGGGACAAGGATTTTGTTATTATGAAGAAAATCGTAGACGACGGCCTTCTTGGCAAACCATACGTCATCGAAAGCCGTGTGCAGGGTTCCAAACGCGTATTGGCAGGATGGCGCGGCTATCAAATCAACGGCGGCGGCATGGTGCTGGACTGGGGAATCCACCTGCTCGACCAGATCATGTGGATGATCAAATCCCCCGTCGCGGAAGTACAGGCGGATCTCTTTAAAATTTACAGCACCGAAGTAGACGACAACTGCCGCCTGCTGATAAAATTCGAAAACGGCGTTTCGGCGCTGATCGAAGTCTCTACGAACTGTTTCATCAACCAGGCCAGATGGCATATGCAATGCACCGACGGAACCGCCGTCATCGACAGCTGGGACTGCGCCGGCAAAATGGTAGCGCTTGCGGATGACCGCGATCTCGGCTGGACGGACGAAATCGTTTACACGGAAGCAGGCCCGACGCGCACCATGGCGCCGCGTCCGCGTGAAACGACAAAAGAATTGCCGCTGCCGGAGGTAGAAACACATTGGAGCGATTTCTACCGCAACTTTATCGCCGTCATCGAGCACCGGGCGGAACCGATCGTCAAGGTCTCCGAATCGCTGCGCGTGATGAAAGTCATCGATCTTTTGTTCCGGTCCGCCGCGGAAGGACACAGCATCCGTTGCAATTTGTAAGCGTCTCCGATTTATGTTACAATACCGGAGGGTGATTGCAAATGAGCATGAAAGTGCAATTTAATACGGTTAAAATGCTGCGTCGTATTTTCGATCCAAACAGGTGTACCGACGTATGTATCCCTTACGAACCCCAAAAACCGGACCCGCATAAATATTCCGGGCCGGGCGGCGTGCATTATGAAGACAATACGGATATTGACGCGGCGAAAGCCGCGTCAATCGCGCATAAAAACGCATCGTTTTTTACGGAAGAGCAGCCCTTTGAACGCTGCGTTCCGGAAGAACAGGGAATCGACTCCGGCTATCTCGCGCGCTTTCTCGAAGAACTTTCCCTTGACCAATCGCTGAATCTTCACGAGATCACAATTTTGCGCGGCGGTAAAATCATATTCGAAGCTGCGTTCGGGGATTATCTCCTGAATATCCCGCACGTTTGCTATTCTCTGAGCAAAAGTAGCAATGAATTTGCCCCCTTCCTCAACATCATGAA
>CABQCN010000452.1 GCA_902462635.1 uncultured Oscillospiraceae bacterium | reverse complement strand
ATGGCAGGCGGGTCCGTCTTTTTGTACAACAATCTGCAGCGCGTCCAGATCGCAGTCCGCAGTAATGCGTACGATATGCTGGCGGTTGCCGGAGGTTTCTCCTTTGCGCCAAAGTGTTTGTCTGGACCGCGACCAAAAGCATGTAGTCTCTTCCCGGATGCTGATTTCCAGGCTTTCCCGGTTCATGTATGCAAGCGTCAGCAGCTTTCCCGTATCGGCCTGCGTGACAACCGCAGGGATCAGCCCGTTGTCGTCAAAATGCAATTCCTCCAAGTTCAATTCACACGTCATGTTTCATTCCCACCTGTCAATTTTTTCGTTATGATCCGTACGTTGATGCCTTCCGCGGCCAGACGTTCCTTGAGGTCGCCGATTCCGATCTCTCCAAAATGGAAAACGGAAGCCGCAAGTCCCGCGTCTACTTTTGGCAGCGTCCGGAACAGCGTGATAAAGTCTTCGATACAGCCTGCGCCGCCGGAAGCAATTACCGGGACGGAAACCGCATTACAAATATCAGCAAGCAGCGCGAGATCGAAGCCCGTTTTGACACCGTCCGTATCCATGCTATTCACGACGATTTCCCCGGCCCCCAGGGCGACGCCGCGGCGGATCCATTCGATCGCCTCCATTCCCGTATTTTCCCTGCCCCCCTTGGCAAACACACGGGAAACGCCATCTACGCGTTTAATATCCGCGGACAATACGACGCACTGATTGCCGTAGCGTTTCGCTGCATCTTCAATGATCTGCGGATTTCGGATCGCGCCGGAATTGACCGAAACTTTATCGGCGCCGCATTTCAGGACACGGTCGAAATCTTCCAGCGTATTGATCGCGCCGCCGACGGTCAGCGGGATAAAGATCCGTTCCGCCACTTTCCGTAAAATATCCGTAAATAAGCTTCTGCCCTCGGCGGAAGCCGTAATATCGTAAAAAACCAGTTCATCGGCGCCGTTTCTGCTGTAATAATCCGCAAGCTCCACAGGCGAATTTACATCTCGCAGGCCTTCGAACCGGACGCCCTTTACCACGCGTCCGTTTTTCACATCAAGGCACGGAATAATTCGTTTTGTAATCATACGCCGCCTCCTTCCGCCGCCCGCAGCGCTTCCTTTAAATCGATTGCGCCCGTATAAAGCGCTTTTCCAAGAATCGCGCCGTACAAGCCGCTCCGCGCCAGCGCCCGGACGTCCGCAAGAGACGAAACGCCGCCGGACGCGACGATATTCCGGTGAAATTCTTTTTGCAGTTCCGCATACAGACTGCGGTTTGTCCCCTGCATCGCGCCATCTTTGCTGATATCGGTGCATATGATCGTCTGTACGCCGAGATCTTCCATCTTATGGCAGAATCCCCGGAAATCCGTATCGGAAATTTCCGTCCATCCGTTAACCGCTACTTTTCCGTCCTGCAGATCTACGCCGACAGCCACAGCCGCGCCGTACGATGCCACAGCCGCTTCCAGAAACGACGGATCCTTCAGTGCAGCCGTGCCCAAAATCACGCGGGACAC
>CABQCN010000451.1 GCA_902462635.1 uncultured Oscillospiraceae bacterium | reverse complement strand
TTATTTACATCTTTATTGACTTCGTCCGTCTGTTCCGGCGTGGCAGATTTTTGCGTCTGCACCTGGTTCTTGAACCAGGCGGTATCATTGAAAGTCAGATACCCGATCTTTTCCAGTGCCCGCTCGAAGGTGATCTCGGCAAGAGAGGAGCAGCCCTTGAAGGCGTAATCTCCGATTTGCGTCGTTTTTGTAGGGAATTTAAATGCCGCGAGGCTTGTACAGCCATCAAAGGCATGCTCGCCGATCGCTGTGATTTCGTTATCAATGGTAACTTCGGTCAGCGAACGGCATCCGTAAAAGGTGTAATCCGGAACGGTTCCCATTGTTTTTGGAATGACTACTTTCTGAAGGGAAGTACAACCATCAAAAATATGAGTTCCTACCGTCATCGGCTTATTCTGAAGCTCTACTTCCGTAATTCCCGAACAGCCTGCAAACGCGTAATCTCCGATATAAGCAAGGTTGTTTGGAGGCGTGAATACCCCTTTCAGTCCCGTACAGTTTTCGAAAGCTTTTTCTCCGACCGATACGACATCTTTCGGAAATACGACGGATGTTACATCGGAACGTCCGCTGAAGGCCATGTCGCCGATTGCCGTTACCTTCTCGGGAATCGTGACGTCTCCGCCGTCTCCGATATATTCAACAATCGTCGTATCGACGATGCGAAATTCATTTTCATCATAAACGATTTCGACAACCGGTTTAAACGTGCTCGGCGCCGGCGCCTCCGTAGCGGGCGCCGCCGTCGGCGTCACTTCTTCGTCCTTCTTGCAGGAAGAAAGCGCCAAAGCAACTATCGATGCAACAAAAAGCGCTGCAAAAACCTTGATTGCCGGGAATAAACTTTTTCTCATAAAATGTCATCCTCCAAGTATCTGAGCAAACGATCAGTAATAAATACATTAGCCCTTTAATTATAAGGCGCTTCGAGGATTAAGTCAATAAATTTTCCAGTGTCTTGAGGATCTCTCCGGCAATGTCTTTTCCGTATTCTTCGCTCATGCTTTCCACATAAACATGGAAGGCCTGGCGTTCATCGTCTGCACAGATCCTGGCGGAATAATCGTGATCGCGCAGGCAGATGCCATCGTTGATTTCAAAGCCTCTGCGGGCCAGGTCGCTGTTGACAAATTTCCTGATAATATCGGCTTTATTTGCGTTTTTACAGTGTATTTCCGCTTCTGAACGGTAGACGGGAATTTTGATCAGATTCTCGATTTCCGCATCGAGTTCTCCGGCGATCAATCCATCGATACAGCAGAGTCCGAGATCGAATGCCAGATCGTCGAAAAACATCAGATATTCCGCATACACGCCGTCTATATGCATAAATTTTTCCATTTCGGACATAATATCTCCAATTTTACTGCCGCAACGGATGACGTATCTGTCGAATTTTTCTGCGATCTTTTCTGCCGCCATGGATTCCGAAGCAGCCAGGAAGACCGGGGCATCCGGGAACAGTTTTATCGTGATATAAGCGGCTGCGGCGTATCGCTGGCTTTTTGTAAAACGCCTG
>CABQCN010000450.1 GCA_902462635.1 uncultured Oscillospiraceae bacterium | reverse complement strand
CCCCCCCACCGCATTTTCGAATGCGCGGAGGAGCCTTTCGGAAAACGCGCCGCATTCTCCGTGGAAAATCATATAAATTGCCTCGTTATGGGAATATGCCGGCTTGTACACGCGTTCGCTCGTCAGCGCGTCGTATACGTCGGCAATTCCGACGACCTGCGCACAGAACGGAATTTCCTCTCCCACAAACCCCGCCGGATATCCTTTTCCGTCATACCGCTCATGATGAAAGCGGCAGATCTCATAACTCATTTCAGCATATACCGGGCTGGCGGTAACATTTGGAATCATTTTTGCGATTTCCGCGCCGATATTCGTATGCGTTTTCATAATTTCATATTCGGTCGGCGTAAGTTTTCCGGGTTTTTGTAAAATCGAATCCGGAATTCCGATTTTTCCGATATCATGAAGCACGGAAAGGTCGACGATAATCTTTTTCTTTTCCTCGTTGAGATGCTGCTCCGGATAAAGCGGCGCCGCCTGATCCAGTATTGTTTTTACATAATATTTGATCCGTTTGATATGGCCGCCGCTTTCCAGGGAGCGGTGTTCCAGTAGGGAGGCCATCAGCTCCACGGTTTTCCAATAATTATCACTGATCAATTGATTCTGCCGACGCAGGAGGCGTTCCTGCAGAAGCTGCTGTTTTTTATCTTCATTGATATTCCGGAGCGCAAGAAGCAGAATGCGCGGATTACTTACTTTTTGGGAAATCATCAATTCTACCCATTCGGTCCGTCCGCCGAATATGCGTCGGTATTGGAGATAAATCCGCTTATAACCGTATTCTTCCACGGCTTCCCATTCAAAATCGGACAAAAGCAGGTGTTTCCTGACGCGTTCCCGATCCTGCGCATAAACGAAATGATCGCAATACAAATCCACGAAATTCCGATAATCCCCCACCTCCGGTATTTTTTCCATAAATACCGGATCTTTGACTTCTACGTAGCGGTATTTTTTTGTATGCAGATCCACGCATATCGTACCGGTATATTGTGAACACACGTTGCGGCTGATTTCTTCCTGCAGGCCGATTTGCCTTTTCAGGTGTTCCACTTCGTCAATAATTTGTTCTTTTCCTTCCTCTTCCGTCATAACTGGCTCCCTATTGTGCTGCGGATCATTTCCACGCTGATTCTTCTCCATGGGAAATATTTTACAATAGATGGAATGTAAAAGCAACGCCATACGCACATATCGGGAAATTTTTCTGTTTTTTCATTTTTTCTTCTACGATACTGGAAATTTACCGTTACTTCTGTTCGTAATATTCTCTCGTTATAAATTCATAGGGCGGCACGACTGCCGTATCCTCTATATGCAGCGCAGGAATCCGAATGGCCGCAGCCTCCGGCGTATCCAGCGGATTGAATAATCGGAGCAGATAGTTGCCTGTATCCGTTCGGTAAAACGCAGTACAGGTCACAGCGTTGCGGCTGTCCAGCAGCAGGCCCGGCAACGGTTTTTCCGCGCCATCCTGCCCCTGCGGGAAGAAGGAGAGCGCCATCGGCGCCTCATGGAAG
>CABQCN010000449.1 GCA_902462635.1 uncultured Oscillospiraceae bacterium | reverse complement strand
CAGGGCTTATGGATCTCGGCGGGCTTGCTTCCTATCTGGTATATGTGCGTCAGAGCGCAATGCCGATGAACCAGTTCACCATGACGCTCAATTTTCTTCTTTCCGCCCTTTCCGGCGCCGAACGGATCTTTGCGCTTATGGGCGAGCAGCCGGAGCCGGACGAAGGAACCGTTACGCTGCAGCGGGACGCGGATGGAAATTATTACTGGCTGCGCCCGGATTGCGGAGAAAAGATCCCGCTTGCGGGGGATGTACGATTTCATGATGTCACTTTCGGGTATCTTTCCGGGAAATTGATTCTGTCTCATATCAGTCTGTTTGCGCGTCCCGGGGAGAAGATTGCGTTCGTAGGCTCTACCGGCGCCGGGAAAACGACGATCATCAATTTGATAAACCGCTTCTACGAGATCGGCGGCGGCAGCATTACGTATGACGGCATCGACCTGCGGGAGATCAAAAAAGACGACCTGCGCCGTTCCATGGCGTTTGTCATCCAGGATACGCACCTTTTCACGGGAACGATTCTGGAAAATATCCGCTACGGCAATCCGGCGGCTTCCGATGAGGAAGTCGTGGCGGCGGCAAAGCTGGCGAACGCGCATTTCTTTATCCGAAAGCTCCCGGACGGATATCAGACCATGCTTTACGGAGACGGCGCCAATCTGTCGCAGGGACAGCGGCAGCTGCTCGCGATTGCCCGTGCCGCCGTGGCGAAACCGCCGGTTTTGGTTCTGGATGAAGCGACTTCATCGGTCGATACGCGGACCGAAAAGCTTATCGAGAGCGGTATGGATGCGCTAATGGAGAGCAGAACGGTTTTCGTAATCGCCCACAGGCTGTCTACGGTTCGAAACGCGGGCGCGATCCTCGTATTAGAAAACGGCGCCGTCATCGAGCGTGGCAGCCACGCCGATCTGCTCGCGCAGCAGGGCAGATATTATCAATTGTATACCGGGCAGTTCGAGCTCGAATAAAAGGCAAGAGAAGTTTTTAACGGTACGTTTTATTTCCGTTTTACGGAGAAAAGCGCGTATACCGCCAAGATCGCGCCTGCCGCGAGGCAGATGAAAGAGGGCCACGGCATGGAAAATACCAGCGGCCGGATTTCGCTGAGAGAAAATATGGCGGCGGCGATCAGAAGAGACGCGGCGAGGAAGGCGCTGCGCAGCTTACGGGAAATTTTACACAGGGTTTTCCGCATATCGGCGTCGCCCACGCGTTCCGTATTGATTTTGAATTGCCCGTTTTTCGCGATTTTCAAAAGATCGGAAAGCTGCGCGGGGATTTCTGCGGATTTTACCGCGGAGGAATAGAGACTGATCAAATTCCGGCGCAGTTCTTTTTTGAAATCGAATTCATCGCGGAGAATTCCGGCCATATGGTTTGATAAGATTTCTATTAAATTTGTTTCCGGGCAGCAGAGGCTGAGCGTTCCCTGGATCGTCACCATACTTCTGGCAAGCATCGTGATTTCGGAGGAGATGGCAATGCTGTGCTTTTTGAGCAGATTGAGCAGATCTTCCGTCATCTGGCC
>CABQCN010000448.1 GCA_902462635.1 uncultured Oscillospiraceae bacterium | reverse complement strand
CCAATGGATGATTTCGTAATCATCCCATGCGGGATGTGCAATATCATATTCCGCTTCCGGATGTTCCCGTAATACTTTCGCCAGATTGGTCGGTTTGAATTTCACATTTTGGTTTCGCCAGGTCCAGTAGAAAAGACCCACGGCTCTTTTCTTCGGCGCGCCGCATTCCGCTGCCTCCGGAAGCTTTCTCCCAAGAGAATCGGTCGCGGTAATCAGGTCGCTGTCCGTCTCTTTAAAGTGATAGTCCGGAACCTCGTAAACGCCTGCATTTTCCAGATAGCTCGTTTCCGTAAAGATAAATTCCTGGAAATAAGGACTTGCTTCCGTTCGGAAAGAAACGGTATAGGTTCCCGGTTCGATTTGCGGGATATCCGCATGTACCGTTTCCAGGTCCCGGTACCCGGCTGTACTGGTGAGCGCCGCCACTGCGATCACCTTACCGTTTACGCAAACATCCACTTCAAAAGATCCGCTCCCTGTTTTATACGAAATATCCAGGCCGCGTACCGGCGTTTCAAACGTCACGTTTTCAAAAACCTTTTCCCGATCATCTTTCTTCGGAATCCACTGCGCTTTCAGAATTTTGTCCATGACCGACCTCCATCGTTTTTGTTTTATTTTTTCTTGCCAAAAAAGGACTTCCGCTCCTGCGGTTCGTTTTCTTCTTTTTGGACCGTGCCGCCCAGCGCCGCGTCGAGCTGCCGGAACAGGTCTTTTTGTTTTTCCGTTAAATGCTTCGGAATATCGACTGTAATATGGACGTATTGGTCGCCGCGGCCGGAAGACTGGAGCTTCGGCACACCTTTTCCCCGCATTCTGAGAGAAACGCCGCTCTGCGTCCCTTCCGGAATATTCAGTTCCACAAGACCGTCAATCGTCTCGATTTTAATCGTATCCCCCAGCGCCGCCTGCGCAACGGAGATTTCCTTTTCTATGTGTATGTCGTACCCATCGCGCTGCAGAACTTTATGCGGCCGGATTCTGACGGAAACAAGCAGATTTCCGGATGGCCCTCCTTTGGAACCGGGTTCTCCCATGCCTGAGATAGAGATCGCCTGCCCGTTATCGATTCCCGCGGGAATCTTAACATGTACCTTGACTGCTTTACGGAGGAACCCTTTTCCGCGGCAGGCCTGGCACGGATCGTCTACAACTTTGCCCGTTCCGCCGCATTTATCGCATGTTTTCACATTCATGAATTGTCCGAACGGTGTGTTTTGTTTCACCTGCACCTGGCCGGTACCGTTGCAGATCGGACACCGTTTTGTTTCTTTTGATTTGGATCCGGTGCCCTCGCACGTATCGCACGGCACATTTTTATTGATTGTAATATCTTTCTCTGTGCCGAATACCGCTTCTTCAAATGTAATATCTAAAGAAGCCCGCAAGTCGGCGCCTCTTTGCGGCCCTCTGCCGCCGCGGCTGCCGCCGCCGAAGCCACTGAACCCGCCGCCGAATATAGAATCGAAGATATCGTTTACATCGAAGCCAAAACCGCCGAAGCCGCTGCCGCCGCCGTAACCGCCCGCAGCATCGAAT
>CABQCN010000447.1 GCA_902462635.1 uncultured Oscillospiraceae bacterium | reverse complement strand
TATTGGCGGTCGATCTGTTGGCCGCGCTCTTGCTTTGCGTGCTTTGCGGCTGCGCGGGAAGCGAAGGGGAAGAACCGGTCGGCGCCGGAACGGTAAATAAAACATACAGCGAGAAAAAATCCAAAATTTTGCAGCCTGTTTTCTCCGACCGCGGCGGTTTTTACGGCAATATAATGGCGGTCCGCATCACGGTGCCGGAGTCCTTCCAGAAAACAGCGGCTTCTATCCGGATTACATTCGACGGCAGCGAACCTGACATGAACAGCCAGAACTATGACGGCAGCGATCTCATTCTACCCGACGCCGGATGCGTGAAGACGGATTTTGACCGCAACGATGAAAATCTTTCCGTGACGATCCTCCGGGCGGCGTGCTTTGATGAGGAAGGCGCCCTGCTTGGGCAGATCGCGACGGCGACGTATATTAAACTTCCGAAGAAAGACGGGAAGATCGATCAGAATCGGTTTGCGCTTCCGGTGATTTCACTCGTGACGGATGAGCGGAACCTTTCGGATCCGCAAACGGGGATTTTTGAAAATGTCAGTCAGAAAGGTTCGCAGTGGGAACGGCCGGTCCATTTCTCTTTTTTTGAAACGGATGGGCGGATGACGCTGTCACAGGATGCGGGAATCCGTCTGTTTGGCGGAAGTACGCGCGGGCTGACGCAGAAATCTTTCCGAATCACGGCGCGGAAAGCCGAATATTTCAATACGGAAGCGTATAACGGCGCGGGGAAATTTAAATACGCCCTCTTCCCGGACCGGCTGAAAAGCAACGGCGAACTTCTGGAAGCGTACGACAGTATCGTGCTACGCAACGGCGGAAACGATTCTGTGTTCGTACAGGAAGACAACGCCCGTACCTCGATGCTGCGGGATGGTCTCGTGGCGCGGATCGCGCAGAAAGCGGCGCCGGAGGTGGATGCAATGGCGTACCGCCCGGTCGTGGTATTCCTGAACGGGGAATATTACGGGATCCTGAATATGCGTGAGTTCGAAAATAACAAATATATCCAAAATGTATACGGAATCGACGATAAGGCCGGCGTTACGGTGATATCCACGGAACTGGATTCCGGAAACGGAGAACGGTATGACGGCACTTGGTTTTCTTACAGTCAGGACGACGGCCCAAAGGGGGAACTGAATGCGTTTGCCAAACTTCTGAGCGATATCGTAACCGGCGGAAGGTACACATACGAGGAGGCGGCGGAATTTATCGATATGGATAATTTCATGCAATACTGTGCCATCAATTTATTCGTATGCAATACGGATTGGCCGCATAATAACGTGCGCGTATGGCGGTACGCCGGCTATAATCCCGGAGAGATGGCGGATTCCTCGGTAACGGACGGGAGATGGCGCTTTATGATCAAGGATGCGGATGTCGGCCTTGGACGTTACGTTTGCGGGATGTACGAGGGATATCCGATTGAAGTTTATACGAAGGCGGACAGCAGAAATTTCCGTTTGATGCTTTGTAATTATCTCGATTTCGAAGACCAGTCGGGCTATCCGTCCGTGGCGGAAAATTCCTATCCGGATTCTTTA
>CABQCN010000446.1 GCA_902462635.1 uncultured Oscillospiraceae bacterium | reverse complement strand
TGTTGGATAAATATATATGATCATTGACACGCTGATTCGGCATTATTATAATGAACAAAATTTCCCGGGAGGTATTTGATCGATGAATTTCAAAAAAGCTTCGGATTCCCATACCGTCATGTCGGAAATCGTTCTTCTTTCCGCTACGAACGGCTCGGGACGGTTATTCGGCGGCCAAATTATGTCGTGGATGGACATTGCCGGTGCGATCTGCGCGAAAAGGCACAGCGGCTGTGAAGTCGTTACGGTCAGCGTAGACCATCTCTCCTTTGTAAAACCGGCGATGCCCAATGACGTCGTGGTGTTGACCGCGGATCTCGAAAGCGTGGGAAATACTTCCATGAAAGTAAAAATCACGGCGGAAATCGAGCCGCTCGGCGCCGGGGATACAAACGAGCGCTTATTGACGTCGGAAGCATATTTCACTTATGTCGCCATCGGATCCGACGGCAGAAAACAGGCTGTGCCGCGCCTGGAACCGTAGAATCAACCGGTTTTTTCTGAATGAAAAAAACGCGCCGCATCCGTCTGCAGCGCGTTTTATCAACTGTTTTAAGCAGAGGCTCAGCCGAGTTCCGCAAAATATTTGATCGTTCTTACCATCTGGCTCGTATAAGAATTTTCATTGTCATACCAGGAAACAACCTGTACCTGATAAAGATCGTCGCTCAGCTTGGAAACCATCGTCTGCGTCGCATCGAAGAGCGAACCGTATCTGACTCCGATCACATCGCTGGAAACGAGCTGCTCTTCCGTATAACCGAAAGATTGGGAAGAAGCGGCCTTCATCGCGGCATTGATGCCTTCTTTGGTAACGTCTTTGCCCTTGACAACCGCAACGAGGATCGTCGTGGAGCCTGTCGGAACAGGAACTCTCTGCGCAGAGCCGATCAATTTGCCGTTGAGTTCCGGAATGACGAGTCCGATCGCTTTCGCCGCGCCCGTAGAGTTCGGCACGATATTGACGGCAGCAGCTCTGGCCCTTCTGAGATCGCCTTTTCTGTGCGGTCCATCGAGTACCATTTGATCGCCCGTATAAGCATGTACGGTCGTCATGATACCGCTCTGAATCGGCGCGTAATCGTTCAGCGCTTTCGCCATAGGAGCAAGGCAGTTCGTCGTGCAGGAAGCGGCGGAAATAATCTTGTCCTCTTTCGTCAGCGTCTTCTCATTTACGCTGTAAACGATCGTAGGCAGATCGTTGCCCGCAGGAGCGGAAATAACGACCTTCTTCGCGCCCGCGTCGATATGCGCCTGCGCTTTTGCTTTCGATGTATAGAAGCCTGTGCATTCGAGGACGACATCTACGCCGATCTTTCCCCAAGGAAGATTCGCGGCGTCCTTCTCCGCATAGATCGTAATTTTCTTTCCGTCCACCGTGATGGAATTGTCATCGCATTCCACCGTATGGCCTTCATATCTTCCCTGTGCCGAATCATACTTTAAAAGATGCGCAAGCATCTCAGGGCTTGTCAAATCGTTTATTGCAACTACTTCATATCCTTCAGCACCAAACATCTGTCTGAACGCAAGACGTCCGATACGTCCGAACCCATTAATAG
>CABQCN010000445.1 GCA_902462635.1 uncultured Oscillospiraceae bacterium | reverse complement strand
GCAATCACGACGCCTTTGCTTGCCGCAAGCATACGGATCCCCGATACCATAAATTCACGCGCAAGAATAATCAGCGCCGCCCAAAGATACATCAGGCTGACGCCCGTAAGGGAAAGAAGCGCCGCCGTAACGAGCAGCTTATCCGCGATCGGATCCAAAAACTTTCCGAAATCCGTAATCAGATTGTATTTTCTTGCGATATGCCCGTCCGCCGCATCCGTAAGAGAAGCGATGACATAGATCGCCAATGCAAAGTATTCTCTTGTATCCGCAAAAAAATTCCCTTGATTCATAAATCCCAGAGTATCCGGATAAGGGAACGCGAACACAGCAAAAACCAGAACAAGCACCAGCCTTGTCACCGTCAGTTTATTTGGCAAATTCAATAAAAAACACTCCTCTCAGGAAGAAAACAGCAAACATTTTTATGAGAATTTATTATACACAAATTTGACGGCCTGTCAAATCGTATTCTTCTGCGATCAGAATCTCGACTTTCACGAGATCCCCGATACGCAAAGGAACTTCTGCGGTAAAGTAAATCCGGCCATCCACATCCGGTCCCTCCGCATAGCTTCTGCCGTAATAAAAGATCCCGTCTTCCGAAACGCCCTCTACCAGAACGTCATATATTTTCCCGACGCGCGCCTCGTTCTTTTCTTTTGAAATTTGCTGCTGAAGCGCCATCAATCTGCGGCGGCGCCGTTCTTTCACTGCGGATCCTACCTGATCTTTCCTTTGGAACGCCGGCGTTCCTTCTTCCGGCGAATAAGGAAACACGCCGAGCCGGTCGAACCGCGTCTCGCGGACGAAGGTTTCCAGCTGCGCAAAATCCGCCTCCGTTTCTCCCGGGAATCCGACGATCAGAGAGGTGCGCAGAATACATCCCTCCAATTCCTCCCGGAATTTCCGGATAACGGCTTTGATTTCATCCGGGGCGCCGCGTCGGTTCATCGCCCGCAGGATTCCCGCGCTGATATGCTGCAGCGGCAGATCGATATAGGGAAGCACTTTATCACACGCGCGCATGGCCGTGATCAATTCCCCCGCGATTTCATCCGGATACAGGTACAGGATCCGAATCCATTCGATTCCCGGAATTTCATTCAGCGCGTACAGCAGGTCCGCAAGCGCGGGCCGTCCGAAAAGATCGGTGCCGTAACGCGACGTGTCCTGCGCCACCACGACCACTTCTTTGACGCCGGCAGCCGCAAGGCGCTTCGCTTCTTTTATAATGTCTTCCGGTATTCTGCTGCGGAACGGCCCCCGGATGTCGGGTATCGCGCAATACGTGCAGCGGTTGTCGCACCCTTCGGCGATTTTCAAATACGCGCTTCCCGCGGGACCGGAAAGAATCCGCGGGCCATTCAGATAAGAAACATCTCCCGTATAATCGTAAAATTCATACCGGCTGCCGGAAAGGCAGGCTTCCACGGCATCTAAAATACTTCCGTACCCGTTGATCCCCACGATTCCATCCGCTTCCGGGAGTTCCTTCCGGATTTCCGCCGCATAGCGCTGCGCAAGACATCCGGCGGCGATCACCGCCCGGCAGCGTCCGGC
>CABQCN010000444.1 GCA_902462635.1 uncultured Oscillospiraceae bacterium | reverse complement strand
CGGTCCTATCAAAAGCAAAAGACGAGTTGATTTCGCCGGAGCATTTTGCGGATTTGTCCGATCTCAAAAATTACGACAGCCGGATGCTTTCGGATGCGTATCGGATGTACCAGGACACGCTGCGGAAAAACAATGCCATGGATTTCGACGATATGCTGATCCATACGCTTACGCTGCTCGACACTTGCCCGGACGTACTGGAATATTATCAAAACCGGTTCCGTTACATCATGGTAGACGAATATCAGGATACGAACAAGGCGCAGTACCTGTTTATTTCCAAGCTTGCCGCGCTGCACCATAACCTGTGCGTCGTGGGAGACGACGATCAAAGCATCTACAGCTTCCGCGGCGCGGACATCCGCAATATTCTGGATTTCGAACAGGAAAACAAAAATTGCAAAGTAATCAAGCTGGAACAGAATTACCGTTCCACACAGTTCATTCTCGATGCGGCGAACCGTGTGATCGCCAACAACACGGCCCGCAAATCGAAGTCGCTCTGGACCGCGAAAGGGACAGGCGATAAAATCGTCCATTATACGGCATATAATCAAAATGAAGAAGCAGATTATGTCGTACGCGAGATCCGGAAGGGCGTCGCCTCCGGCGATATGAATTACAGCGATTACGCCGTACTGTACCGGGCAAACGCGCTTTCCAAAAACATTGAAAACGCCCTCGTAAAATACGGAATTCCGTACCAGATTTACGGCGGTCTGCGGTTTTACGATAGAATGGAAATCAAAGATCTGATCGCATACCTGCGCGTGTTCAACAATCCGGCGGACGACGTGGCGCTGCGGCGGATTATCAACGTTCCAAGACGCGGCATCGGACAGACCAGCATCGGCAGAGCCGCGGAAATTGCGGAAGAGGAAAATACTTCGCTCTTCAATGTTCTGCTTGCGGCGCCGGAATATCCGGAACTTTCCCGCGCTGCGCAGAAAATGGCGGAAACCGCGCTGCGCTTTTCGGAAATTATGCTGCAAGCGGATGAGATGAGTATTCCGGACTTCGTACAAACGGTGTTGGAGGAATCCGGTATGCTGCAATTTTACGAACGGGAAGACGCCGGGATCGAGGAACAGGCAAGAGCCGACAACCTGCGGGAATTTCTTTCCGTTGCGAAGGAATACGAGGAAGAACAAAGGCGTCTCGGAAACGACGACATTACATACGCAGGCTTTCTTGAATACGTATCGCTGAGTTCCGACGCGGATACGAAAGCGGCAAACGGGGAAGATCATAACAAAGTAACGCTGATGACGATCCACAGTGCCAAGGGACTGGAGTTTCCTGTCGTGTTCATGATTGGAATAGAAGACGGGATCTTTCCGTCTTACCGGTCGATCGAAGAATCTCCCGCGGCGATCGACGAAGAACGCCGTCTTTGCTATGTTGCCATCACGCGCGCAATGCGCAAACTCTATATCGTCAATACGGAAGAACGCATGCTATACGGGAAAACGACGCGGAACCAGCCATCCCGTTTCCTCAGCGAGCTGCCGGCGGACTGCGTCTGCGGCGTGAATCAGAAGAAACAGGAAAAACCGGGCGGCAGAGGCCGTCCAGGCTTCGGC
>CABQCN010000443.1 GCA_902462635.1 uncultured Oscillospiraceae bacterium | reverse complement strand
GCCCGCCGACATTGTGGTGTTTTTTGATGACCGCCGATTTTCCTGCGCCGCTTTCGATCACATCGGGGTAAATCGTGCCCTGTACAAAGAAAAAATCCTCCGGAGAACCGAGCTTATTGGCCTCATCCTGGAACACTTCGATGAATTCCCTGCCGATGATGACGCGTTTCGTTTCCGGATCGGAGACGCCCTTCAGCTTCTCCAGAAATCGCTCTTCAGCCTCCGCTACGACGAGATTGGATTCGAATTTTGTGCCGAATACTTCTTCGATCTGCCGGCGCTCGTTTTTCCGCATCAACCCGTGATCCACAAAAATACAAGTCAGGTTTTTGCCCACCGCTCTGCTCACCATTGCCGCCGCCACGGCGGAATCTACGCCGCCCGAAAGCGCAAGGATCACCTTGCTGTCGCCGATCTGCTCACGCAGCGACAAAATCGAACGTTCCGTAAAGCCGCTCATGTTCCAGTCTCCGCGGCATCCGCAGACATCATAGAGGAAGGATCTCAAAAGAGACGTTCCGTTCACGGTATGCACTACTTCCGGATGGAATTGCACCGCATATATTTTACGGCGCGCATCCCCCATCGCGGCAGTCGGGCAGCCGGCAGACGAAGCGTATTTTGTAAAACCCTCCGGCAGTGCCGCGACATAATCGGTATGGCTCATCCAGCATACGTTTTCTTCTTCAAAATCCTTAAAAAGGATACACTCTTTATTAATATGTACCTTTGTCTTTCCGTATTCTTTATTTGCCGCACCGCCTTCCGCGACGCGGCCGCCGAGCGTTGCCGCGATCAGCTGCATCCCATAACAGATACCGAGAACGGGGATCCCGAGTTCCAATATTTTACGGTCGCATTTCGGAGAATCTTCGGCGTATACATTCGCAGGACCGCCTGTGAAAATCAGGCCGCGGAGATTTTTTTGCCGGAGCTCGTCCGCAGTCGTTTCACAAGGAAGAACTTCGCAATAAACGTTCTGTTCCCGGATTCTTCTTGCGATCAGCTGGCTGTACTGCCCGCCGAAATCCAATACTATCACTGTTTCGTTCTGCAAAAGAAACACTCCTGTCCAATGGTTTATTTATGTTCTGCCAGCCTCGGAAGTACCGAGCCGCCGTAAGGCATCGTGATGACCTTGGCCTCCGGTCCCATTTTTGCAAGCGCGTCGTCAAACGCTTGCTGCGCCGACGAATACGGTTTCATAAAAGATCGTTCTACCAACGCGGGATCCATATGCGACACCAGATAAATTTCCGCCCGCTGAAGCACCATGCCGATCGCGGCCGCCTTGTGTCCGCCCAAAATAAATTCTTTGCGGATTTTACCGACGAGATCTTCGGGAGATTGCGAATGAAGCATCCAGTCTTCGAAGGTATGCTCGCCGTATCCCTCCCCGCAGGAGCCGATCAGGAGGATGATCCCGCCGTCCTTCACCGCATGCTTCGAATTATCCAGCGCTTTTTGCGTCTGGTAGAGGTTCAGGTCCTTCGGCGCCCCGCCCTGGGAGACGATCACGATGTCCGCCTGTTCTTCGATCTCTTTCGTGTAGAGACGGTCGAGGAAACGCGTGCCCGCGCGGTGCGCTTTCATAGAG
>CABQCN010000442.1 GCA_902462635.1 uncultured Oscillospiraceae bacterium | reverse complement strand
GGTAGTTCAGCTGGTTAGAACGCTAGCCTGTCACGCTAGAGGTCGACGGTTCGATCCCGTTCCGAGTCGCCATATTTGCCTCTGTAGCTCAGTTGGTAGAGCAGGGGACTGAAAATCCCCGTGTCGATGGTTCGATTCCGTCTCTGGGCACCATTGCGGGTTTAACTCAGTGGTAGAGTGTCACCTTGCCAAGGTGAAAGTCGCGAGTTCAAATCTCGTAACCCGCTCCATACACAAAAGAAAACAGGTATTCAAAGGAGTATCTGTTTTCTTTATTTCGGTAGGGCACCATAGCCAAGAGGTAAGGCCACGGTCTGCAAAATCGTTATCACCAGTTCGATTCTGGTTGGTGCCTCCAGCAAGCAAAAGATAAGCCGTCGCAGCAGGGACGGCTTATCTTTTTTATGAAAAGGTGGGTATTGAATTGATCAATTCGGAAAGATTCGCGGCGGAAGCAAAATTTGTCCGGCTGCGCCAATATCGGGAGGCGGATGCCATCCTGTGCTACGTTTCCACAAAAGAGGAAGCCGATACCTGGTGGCTGCTCAAAAACATTTTACAGGACGGGAAAAAGCTGGCTGTTCCGCGGGTGGATGGCGATACGATGGAATTCTACGTCATTGAAGACCTGACCCAGTTGGAACCGGGAAAGTTCGGGATTTTCGAACCGCAGCAGCAATGCAGGATTTATATTCCGGGAAGCGGCGAACTGATGGCGGTACCCGGCGTCCGCTTCGACGAGCGCTGCAACAGGCTGGGGCACGGCCGCGGTTATTATGATAAATATTTCGGGAAATACGGGCAGGGATGCTTTTATAAAGTTGCGCTGACAACGGAAGACCGGGTGGAAGAAGAACTCACGGATCTGAAACCGCACGATATTCCTATGAATATGATTCTTACGGAAAAGCGTGTGATCCTGCGTGACCGCTGCACCGTCAAAAATTGAAAAATGATCCAAATTCTGCATTGCTTTTTTCTGCGTTCAGGGATATACTGTAAAGGTTAACCGACGTCTTACTTAGGATGAAGATTATGGCGAAATATATTTGATGAGGAATATAAATTATATGGGCTATAATGAGAAAAACAATAAAAAAAATACATTAATTTCAATTGCCGTAACGACGTGTCTGCTGGCAATTATCGTGATATTGATCATACTTCTCATCCGAAAGCAACCGGAGCCTCCCGCTCCCCAGCCTTCCGCTTCTGCGACGCAGCAGCCCGGTCCTTCCACGCCGGAAATAACGCCGACGCCGGAAACGACGCCCGCGGGATCTTCCGCAACCCCTGCGCCGCCGACGCCCGCTGAATACGATTATTCGCGGCCGGTGCCGGAACGTGCCCCTGTCGATCTTGAATATTTTAACGATGCCGTATTTATCGGGGATTCGAGAATGGAAGACTTTGCAAGTTTTTCCGGAATCGCAAAATACGCTACGTTTTACACGCATATCGGAATGACGGTAAATCATCTTATTACGGACGACCCCGGTAAAATCATCAAGTTCAAGGTGGGCGGCGAGAATCTGACGCTGGAAGAGACGCTGCGGAAACAGAATGATTTTTCAAAAGTCTATATTATGCTGGGGTATAACG
>CABQCN010000441.1 GCA_902462635.1 uncultured Oscillospiraceae bacterium | reverse complement strand
GTCCGTATACAGCGCATTTATCTTATCCTGCGCCCGCACATAGGCGTCAAAATCTTTTAAAGTAAAATACGGATCGTTTTCTTCCGTCAGATGCCTGATGATCGGCTGGAATTCATTCTGGGGCGCAAGCCCGAAATACCCCTCCTGCAGCTGCCGGAGAATACGCCGGAGGCGCGGGTCTGCCTGAAGAATATCGGAAGCATGATAATTGTTCCCTTGCTGATATGCGATCACCTCGTCGGAATGAAGTCCGAACAAAACGATATTCTCGTCCCCGACCGCTCTGTGGATCTCCACGTTGGCGCCATCCAGCGTTGCGATGGTTACGGCCCCATTCATCATAAATTTCATATTTCCCGTACCGGACGCTTCCTGAGAAGCCGTGGAAATTTGTTCGCTGACCTCTCCCGCCGGAATCATGATCTGCGCAAGACTTACGCCGTAGTTCGGCATAAAGACGACCTTCATCTTCCCGTTCACCGCAGGATCGCCGTTGATCTTATCCGCGACCGTACAGATCAGTTTAATGGTATTCTTCGCCAGAAGATAACCGGGAAACGCTTTCGCCCCGAATATAAAAGTGCGCGGCGCCATCGGCGCTGCGGGATCGTCGCAGAGGCGGTTATACAGATCCATAATATGCAGGATATTCAAAAGCTGCCGTTTATACATATGGAGGCGCTTTACCTGGATGTCGAAAATCGACGCCGGATCTGTCCGGATTCCGTATTTTTCCTCAATAAATGCAGAAAGCTGCTCTTTCTTGCGCCGTTTGACCATCTCCAACTTTTCTAAAAACGCCCCGTCGTCCGCATACGGCCTGAGCTTTCCCAGCTCCAGAGGATCCCGCTGCCAGTCCGTGCCGATCGTCTCGCCGATCAGCGCGGAAAGTTCCGGGTTGGCTTCCAGGAGCCAGCGCCTGTGACTGATCCCGTTCGTTTTATTGTTGAACTTCCCGGGGTAAAATTCATTGAAATTTTTCAGTTCCTGGCGTTTCAGAATTTCCGTATGGAGTTCCGCCACTCCATTGACGCTATGACTTCCCACGATAGACAGATACGCCATTTTCACGACGCCATCCTGTATGATCGACATCGCGCTGCGCTTACTCCAATCTCCGGCGTACCGTCCGGTTACTTCACGGTTAAACCGTATGTTGATTTCCTCCACGATCATATAAATTCGCGGCAGCAGTTTCCGGAACATCTGCACATTCCATTTTTCCAGCGCCTCCGCCAGAATCGTATGGTTTGTGTACGCGACCGTGCTGACCGTGATATTCCAGGCGGTATCCCATCCGAGTCCTTCTTCGTCGATCAAGATCCGCATCAGTTCCGGGATTGCAAGCGCGGGATGCGTATCATTGATATGGATCGCCGCGTAACGGTGCAGCTCCGTCATCGGCACGCCGTTTTTTTTGATCCGCCGTAGGATACTCTGTACGCCGGCGCTTGAGAAAAAGTATTCCTGCTTGAGACGGAGAAGCTTTCCCCGTTCCGTAGAATCGTCAGGATAGAGTACGTTTGTGATCGCATTTACCGCCGTCTGGCTTTCGGTGGCCTTTTCGTAGTCCCCTTTGCTGAACATGGCAAAATTGAATCCGGG
>CABQCN010000440.1 GCA_902462635.1 uncultured Oscillospiraceae bacterium | reverse complement strand
GCCGGCATTGCCGAACTCATGGATTTTTCCGTGCGCCTCTGGCCGAAAATTTTGTGGACGACGCTGCTCTACACGCTCTCGGTTGCGTGCGGGATGCTGCTGTTCGTTTTCCCCGGAATGATATTATTTGTCGCTTACACGTTTTATCAATACGTATCTGTCCGAACGGGACTTTCCGGCAGAAAAGCGCTGCTCTTATCGTCGTTTTATGCGCAGAAGAACATGATGAAGGCCGTGGCGATTGCATTCGGAACCGTTCTGATTCGTTCTTTTTTTTCTTACGCTGTTACATCGCTCGAAGCGGTCGTTCCCAATGCGATCCTGAGCGCGTCCATCGGCGTCGTATTGTTTGTGATTGTGGAACTGGCAACGTGCCTGATCGATATCTATGCGGCGGAGTATATCTTCCGTACGAAAATAAATTTTGACCCCGAGAGTTTCAAGAAAAAAAAGAGTACGGAAAATGCGCAACATTAAGCTGACAATTGAATTTGACGGAACCGCGTATTGCGGATGGATGCGGCAGGGGAGCAAGGCGATACCTACGGTACAATCCGTATTGGAACAAGCTGTTTGGAAGCTGACGGGAGAGACGGTTGCGATGATCGGATGCAGCCGTACGGACGCAGGCGTGCATGCGCTTGATTACGTGGCAAATTTTCAAACGGATTGCACGATTCCCGCGGAAAATTTGTATCTGGCTTTGAATCCGTTTTTGCCGGCAGACGTCAAAGCAAAAGCCTCGGAGACGGCGCCCGATGATTTCCATGCCGTGTATTCCGCCAGAAATAAAACATACCGCTATTATTTTTATTATCACGATCCGGAGCATCCGCTGCTGCGCAGCAGAGCCTGGAACGCCGCAAAAAAAATGCCGGCGCCGCCCGAAGAAATACTGCGCGTTACGAACGAAGCGTGCCGCGCTTTTCTGGGAACACATGATTTTACAACGTTTAAAGCGTCCGGCGGACTTGCCAAAACGACGCGGCGCACGATCTTTTCGGCAGAAGTCAGACACGCTGCCGGTAAAATGTTTTATCTGGAAATCTGCGGCGATGGATTTTTATATAATATGGTCCGGATCATTGCGGGAACGCTTGCCGGCGTCGCCGCGGGAAGATTCCGGCCGCAGGAGATCGAAGCCATGATCGCTGCCCGGGAACGAAAAAAAGCGGGGATGACAGCACCCCCGCATGGACTTTATCTGTATCATGTATCGTATTAATCGAGCATAGCCGCCCCGATAATCCCCGCGTCGTTTCCGAGAACGGCGCATTCGATTTTTGTTCTCGGCAGAAAATCATGTCCGTACGAATATTGGAACACATATTCCCGCAGCGGTTCCAGCAGATAATCGCCCTCTTTAGAAACGCCTCCGCCGAGTAAAATGATTTCCGGCTGGAAAATGTTGATATAGTTGATGAGTCCTTCCCCGAGGTTGCGGATATACTTGTCCACAATTTCCGTCCCGATTTTGTCTCCGGCGCGTTTTGCGTCGAACGGGGTTTTGGCATTGATCCTGTTCAGATCGCCTTCGCAGAGCGTGCGGATCATACAATCCGGATGTTCCTGGAAAGCGCGTTTGGCATCGCGGATCAGCGCGGAGGCGGAGGCGTATGCTTCCAGGCATC
>CABQCN010000439.1 GCA_902462635.1 uncultured Oscillospiraceae bacterium | reverse complement strand
GCGTGGTATAACGGGGACATGTCCCGGAGCTTCTGTACGATCTGCTTCAGCCTGTCCACCAGATAATCCGCTTCTTCCGGCGTATTCTCGGCGCCGAACGTAATCCGCAGGGAGCCGTGCGCCGTCTCGTGCGGCAGGCCGATCGCCAGCAGTACATGAGACGGATCCAGCGATCCGGAGGTACACGCGGAACCGCTGGAAGCAGCGATTCCCGCCAAATCCAGCATCAGGAGCAGCGACTCTCCCTCGATAAATTGAAAAGAAAAATTAATATGGCCCGGCAGCCGCCGCATCCGGTCCCCGTTTAATTTGACAAACGGGATTTCCGCCAGAATCCGCGCAATCGTATGGTCTCGCAGACGCTTGAGTTTCGCCGTGTTTTCCGCCATGGAAGCAACGGAAAGTTCGAGCGCTTTCGCCATTCCCACGATACCGGCGACATTTTCCGTGGCGGCACGCATTCCGTTTTCTTGATGGCCGCCCGTCACGAACGGCGCGATTTTTACGCCTTTTCGGATATAGAGTGCGCCGACGCCTTTGGGTCCGTAGAATTTATGTCCCGAAAGCGACAGCAGATCGATCTCCATCTCTTTAACATCGATTGGGATCGCACCGGCGGCCTGTACCGCGTCCGTATGAAACAAAACATTGCGTTCCCGGCAGATCTTTCCGATTTCCGCAACAGGCTGGATGGTGCCGATCTCGTTGTTTGCCGTCATTACGGAAACAAGCACCGTATCCTCCCGGATCGCGCTTTTCAGCTCGTCCAAATCGATCAGTCCGTTTTCATCGACGGATAAATACGTGATTTCCCAGCCCTTTTTGGAAAGATCCGCGCACGTTTCCAATACGGCGGGGTGTTCGATTGTACTGGTGATAAGATGGTTCCCTTTCGCGGCATACGCTTCCGCGATTCCTCTGAGCGCCCAGTTGTCGGCTTCCGTCCCGGAAGCGGTAAAGAACACTTCCTGCGGCAGCGCGCCGATCGCCTCCGCGACCGTGTCACGCGCTTTCTCAAGAGCCTTTCTCGCTTCTCTGCCTTCCGTATAGATACTGGATGGATTTCCATATTGCTCCGCCAGATACGGCAGCATCGCCGCCAAAACTTCCTTGCGGACGGGCGTCGTGGCGGAATGATCCAAATAAATTCGTTTTTCCATTTATCTCAGCTTCCTTGCCTGTTTCTAAAAAAGCGTGCTTTTTTCATAAAAAGCACGCTTAGTATATCACGCTTCCCCGTAAAATACAATTCTTCCCGCAGAAAAGCGTCTCGGAGCGTCCGATGGGGATACGATTTGCAAATCTTTCCATTTGCAATTATAATAGGAAAGTTCGTTTTGCAATACAAAAGAAATCGTATTGAGGTGGCTTATTTGAATTATTTTTTGCATACGATGTTTGGGAAAATACTCCTGACATTTCTGATTTCGATGGTACCGATCATAGAACTACGCGGCGCGATCCCGATTGCGCTGAACTATGATTTAAATCTTTGGATCGCGATTCCTGTCGCAATTATCGGGAACCTCGTTCCCGTGCCCTTTATCATTATCTTTATTCGGAAAATTTTCGCCTGGCTCCGTACAAAAAGTAAAAAATTGGACAAGCTCATTGTAAAGCTGGAAGCGCGCGCGG
>CABQCN010000438.1 GCA_902462635.1 uncultured Oscillospiraceae bacterium | reverse complement strand
GTTGATCAGGTTGCTGCGATAGCGCTTTGTTGCATATGCGGAAGCAATATTCGCCCAGCCGCCAAGAACCTTCTGGCAGGAAGCAGCCTGCTCCCGCGCGGATCCATCGCCGGGTTTCACCGCCGCGACCACGCTTCCGATTCCCGTCGTGCGCGCCAGAATCGCCACATCCCCGATTCCCCGGTACGCTTCCTGCAGCAAATCCTCCGCGCGCAGATCACCGGCCATATACTCCAACCTCGCTCTTTCCGCTGCGGCGATCCGCTTCGCGCGCTTTACATAATCCGGATCTTTCCTGGAAAGCGTAAATTCTGCCAGGCGCATCGGATTGGAACGATAAGAAGAGGTTTCCCCGCTCGGGATCAATTCATCCGTCGTTGTTACCGGATCGGATATGACACAGGCCGCTTCCAGTAAAATATGATCCGTTAAAGCCTGCATTTTCGGCCAGTCGGCAATATTGGGTCCATATTTCAAAGGCGTTTCTTCCTGCGCTTTGCCATACCCGAAATACAATCTGTTTTCATATACCGTTTTATCAAAATGATACGGGATCTCATGTTCAGACAAGCCTGCCGCCTCCGCAATTTCATCCGCAGGCGTCAATACGCCGCCGCTTCTTGCGGTTGCCGCGATAGAACGCGCATCCATCAGCGCCACCCAGGAAATCTGTCCATCGGAAGGCTTCGAACCTTCGCGGTTCGGGAAATTCCGCGTCGTGTGACGAATACTGAATCCATTGTTTGACGGGACGTCCCCCGCGCCGAAGCAGGGTCCGCAGAATGCGGTGCGAACCGTAGCGCCTGCGCTCATAAGCTCCGGGATCACGCCGTTTTTCGTAAGCTCTATAAAGACCGGCTGGCTCGCGGGATATACGCTCAAACTGAAATCGCCTGTGCCGATCGATTTTCCGGAAAGCAATTCCCCGGCCCTACAAATGTTTTCGAAGGTTCCGCCGGAGCATCCCGCGATGACGCCCTGATCCACATAGATCTTTCCATCGCGGTATTTTTCCGTAAGACAGTATTCTTTCACTTTGTCGCCGTATTGTTCCTTTCCGCGTTTCTCTGTTTCTGCTAAAATATCGGATGCGTTATCGATCAGTTCCCGCACCGAATAGACGTTGCTCGGATGGAACGGCATTGCAATCATGGAAGGGATCTGCGACAGGTCGACAACGAGCGCGCCGTTGTAATATGCGCTTTCGGCAGGCTGCAGCCGTTTATAATCCGAACTTCTGCCGTGCGCTGCCAGATACGCTTTCACTTTGTCGTCTGTTTCCCAAATAGAGGTCCAGCAGGTCGTCTCCGTCGTCATGACATCGATTCCGTTCCGATATTCTACGGAAAGCGCCGCAACGCCGGGACCGACGAATTCCATCACTTTATTCTTCACGAAACCGTCGGCAAAGACGGCTTTTATGATTGCCAGCGCGACATCCTGCGGACCCACGCCCGGACGCGGTCTCCCCGTTAAATAAATACAGACTACTTCCGGTCTGTTCACTTCATACGGTCTGCATAAAAGCTGTTTAACCAGCTCCGGGCCGCCTTCTCCCACCGCCATCGTACCCAGGGCGCCGTAACGCGTATGGCTGTCGGAACCGATGATCATTTTACCGCAGCCGGCCATCATCTCCCGC
>CABQCN010000437.1 GCA_902462635.1 uncultured Oscillospiraceae bacterium | reverse complement strand
CTTTCGAAACATCCGTCGTCCCGGAGGTAAATAATAAAATCTGCATTTCCTCCCTGTCGATGACGGCGCCGGTAAACGATTCGTCTCCCTCGGCGAGAAGCCTCCGGCCCTCATCGATTAAATCATATATCGAAATACAGGCATCCTCCGCGGACTTCGCCGCCTCCGGCTTTTCCATTGTAACAAGATGCTGCAAAGTCGGTACCCGGTCTTTGCAGGCAAGCACCTTCTCCATCAGTTTCGGAGAAAAAATGAGCGTAGTGACTTCCGCCCGGTTTAAAGAAGTCACAATTTCATTTTCCGGCAATTCTTTATCGAGCGGAACGACAATCCCCGTTCCGTTTACAACCGCAAGATAAGACACGGACCATTCGTATCTGTTTTCTCCGATGATTGCGATCCGTTTTC
The DNA here is from genome assembly GCA_902462635.1 of uncultured Oscillospiraceae bacterium. Classification (GTDB taxonomy): domain Bacteria; phylum Bacillota; class Clostridia; order UBA1212; family UBA1255; genus Egerieisoma. The sequence continues at coordinate 1,245 of CABQCN010000437.1, read as the reverse complement.
CCTTGCAGCCCCGATGGATCAGCGCCGTGCCGAGTGCATCGACATCTTTTTTATACTGCGTGAAAGATACGGGAATATAGGGTCCTCCCAAAACATCTTTTTTCAAGAATGCGGCCTTTTCTCCGAAAGTTTTAGATGATTTTTCTAACATTTCTTTCAAATCATGAATCGGTTCCACAGGATATAACGGTATATTTTTCATGGATGACAACGCCCTTTCTGATTGAATCAAATGATTTTATTCATATAATTGAGATACTGCAAAAATACGACACCGGGGGCTTCCAGATCCGAATACCATCGTTTTACCCATTCGAGAGAAAGATAACCGTCGTATCCGTTTTCGTTTAAAACGCGCACGCTCTCTCTCACCGGAAGGTCTCCGGAACCCAGCATTTTATATTGCAGATGGCCGTTTTCATCGAGAACAGAATCTTTGACATGCACATATTTGATGAATTTACCGATGTTCTGACACGTTTGTTCCGGCAATTCCCCAAAATACCGGTACGGATGATGTAAATCCCACAGCACGCCGGTATTGGCGCAGGAAATACGATTCAGAAGCCGGGAGAGACGCTTTGTATCCGCGTAAACGCCGTTCGTTTCTATCAATACGGTAACATCTTTTCCGGCGGCATATTCGCCTAATATTTCCAATGCGCCGGCGACGACATCATCGTCGATTTCGGCGGACGGCTGCGGGTCCCGATCCCCCAGGACACGAATATAAGGAGCGCCCAGCGCGCTTGCCGTATCGATATATGCCTTACCTTCCGCAAGGTACCGCTCCGCGTTTTCCTGATCGTAAAGATAGCACGCTGATGCAAGGCATACGATTCTGAGGCCCATTCCATACAGCTTTTCTTTTGTCGTTTTTCTATTTGCATCTGTGAATTCTTTGATTCCGGGAGCATACAATTCATTGCCGACGCCCCGTATTTCGATCCCATCGAATCCCATATCTTTTGCCGTCGCAATAATTTCATTCCACGTCCATTCCGGACAGCCGAGCGTTGAAAAAGATAATTTCATGCCGTTCACCCTTTCGTCATTATATCGATATAATTTTGAAATGCACGCATAACGCGGAGTACCGTGTTATTTTCCGGAGAATTATACTGTATTTCATCGACTTTTGCAATCGGCAGCACATTGATCGACGTACCGGTAATAAATAAAGCTTCCATCTGATCCAAAGCGGAATATTTCACCGGTTCAAAGCGCACGGCAATCGTTTCCTCC
>CABQCN010000436.1 GCA_902462635.1 uncultured Oscillospiraceae bacterium | reverse complement strand
TGTATCAGCAAAAATTTAAAAAACAGCGCCGACTGGACCGTGGAAGTACCGTTTGAAAACGAAGAAAACTTGCCGGTTTACGACATGATATTTACGTCGCTGAAGGCTACGATGGAGAAAGGCAATAAGCAACCGACTTTTATGAAAACGGTGGAATACGTCTCAGGAAAATATGCTATATCCGCCGCAAAGGTAAGAAATTGCGTCATCGAGCTGATCAACCAGGGATATATCATACAGACTACGGAAACGGCGAAACAACGCGAACCGATCCGGGTGATCCGTCCCGACTGGAAGAAAATTTCCGAAGACGGCATCTGGATAAACGCGTAAATAATAGATATTGCATAAAGGACGATAGAAAACAATGGAAAAGGCTTGACAACAGGCATACTGCTATGCTAAAATTTAAATGTTGTGCCCAGAACGCGGCAAAGCCGCCGGTAAACCGGGCACCGGAAACAGGACGGTCCTCTGCAATCTTCGTACGAACGTCTGCCGGGAAGGAGTGAAGAAGAGAATGGATATTATTAAAGCTGTGGAAGCAGATTATTTAAAAGAACAAACCGCGCCCCTTATGATCGGCGACTATGTCAAAGTTCACTTTAAGGTCAAGGAAGGCACTCGGGAAAGAATCCAGGTGTTCGAAGGTACGGTAATCGGAAAGCGCGGAACAGGCCTCTGTGAATCGTTTACGGTCCGGAGAATTTCATACGGCGTGGGCGTTGAAAGAGTATTCCCCGTACATTCCCCAAAGATCGCAAAGGTCGAAACGGTACGGCACGGTAAGGTAAGAAGGGCAAAACTGTATTACCTGCGCGGAAGAGTCGGAAAAGCTGCCAAGATTACGGAGAAGCTCGACTGATTTTCAAAAAACAACCCAGAACGGTCTGCAGATTCAATTCGCTGTTGAATGGCAGGCCGTTTTGTTCTATAATTCTAGAAATCGTTCCATGGCTGGAAGAGAAGGAGGCTGCTCTAAAGTGAAATACGGTTATGTCCGGCTGGGCGCCGCGTCGCCCGCGATCAAAGTCGCTAACTGCACGTATAATGCGGATCGGATCATCGAAACCATCCAAAAATCTCAGAAAAACGAATGCGATATCCTCGTTTTCCCGGAACTCTCTGTTACGGGCTATACCTGCGGCGATCTTTTCCTGCAAGATTCGCTGCTGAAGAGTGCGCGGCGGGAAACGCTCCGTATAGCGGAATCTACCAGGGGAATCCCCTGCATCTGTATCGTCGGCCTTCCGCTTTCCGTGGGCGCAAATTTATATAACGTCGCCGCGGTTATTTTTGACGGAAAAATTTACGGGTTCGTACCGAAGCAAAATATTCCGAATTACGGAGAATTTTACGAAATGCGGCATTTTACGCCGTATCGGGAGGATGGCGCGGTATCTGCCGTGTCCTTCGGCGGCGATCAGGTTCCGTTTGGCAGCCTTTTGTTCGACTGCACGCAGGCGCTGGAGGATTTTAAATTCGGCGTAGAAATCTGTGAGGATTTATGGGTGCGCAATCCGCCATCCGGGGCGCTTGCGGAAGCCGGGGCGCTGATTCTTTGCAATCTTTCCGCAAGCAATGAGATCGTAGGAAAGCGGGCGTATCGGAAAACGCTTGCCGCGGCGCATTCCGGCAGAAATGTCTGTACCTATTTA
>CABQCN010000435.1 GCA_902462635.1 uncultured Oscillospiraceae bacterium | reverse complement strand
CCGCATCCGGACCAATAACCGTCTCCGGCCATCGTCTGCATGCTGCCTGTTTTCTGCTTCCAGAGCGGCTCCTTGGAAAATTTCTGCTGCAAAATATTTTGCAAGCCGTATACGCCGGCGGTGTCTCTGTAATTGTTTCCGCGGAAAGTAATTACACCTTTGACGCCCGTATATCGATCTCCTTCTTCAAACGTGATTTTGTCTTGCCTGGAATATCCGGAGACGATTTCTCCGTTTACCATGATGTCTGTTTTCATGCCGTATTTTTCCGGATTCGTTTCCTCGACGGAATGCGGTTTGAAAACGGGCGTCGGCGTTTGTGTCGGCGCTTCTGTCGGCGTCGGATCGGGCGTGGCCGTCGCTTTGGCGGTCGGCGTCGTCTGTACGACCGTTTCCGTGGGCGTCGGGGCCTGCGGATGGTCGCCTCCTCCGCAGGCTGTCACAATAAACATCGCTGCGATTCCCAGCGTTACGGCCAGAAAAACTCGTACGGAACCGTTCAATTTCATTTCTGATCCTCCAAACTGTGTGGATTGCATTTTATTTATTTGACCAATATGTTACCGTATCGGCCTTGCCATTGTCAACATACTTCTGGTTTTTTTGTTGGAGGATCGCCAGTTTTTCGCCGTCGATGCCTTCGTCCGTGGCTTTGAGGTCATTTTCGCTGAATTGCCAGGAAGAGGCCAGCTGAATGCCCGCATCCGTGATCCAATCTGCGACGTTCGCGAAAATCGACACGGCGTTTTCGTTGCCTTCCATCCACATCATATCGCCCATTTCCCCGAAGTAGAGCGCTTTTTTTGCTTTTCTTGCGGCAGTTGCATATTCTTTAAAGTATTTTAACGTGGATATTTTGCTTCCGAACCGGTCGAGGATGACCAGAAAAGAGGCCTTGCCGCTCTCGTCCTGCTGCGCGTGTTGGAGATGAAAGCAGATCGTGTCGAGGGGATCCGGCGTAAAATATGCGCACATTTCGTAAAATTCTTCCGTGGTATCCTGTTTCCAGTTTTCTGTCCATAAGTGCGTTTTCGGGTCTCTTTGCAGCGCGGCCTCATGCAGCGCTTTGGATGCGTTGCGCAGATCTCCGTTTCCCGTGGAAATCATTCGTGTCGGATCCTGCGCGCGGATTGCGTTTCCTATCGCGGTATAAAAGGCGACGAGTTCTTCCGATGTATAGAAATCGAATCCGCTGGGGAATTGCGGTGTGCAAGGCCCAACGGGGAGGCGCGAACGGTATTCCGGATCGCAGAGATCCGCGTCGAGATTGTATTCGTTTCCGATCTCCCACGCCCAGATGGCGGGACTGCCTTTGAATTCGGCGACGATCCTGCTGACGTATTCCGTCGCGTATTTTACGGTTTTGCTGTTTAAATCCCCCATATCGGAGCGATGCTCTCCTACATGGGCGGAAATGCTGGAATCGTACCATAGGAGGGAACAGATCAAGCCGATGTTGTATTCTTCCGCGCATTTTACGACGTCCTGCATCAGGCGAAGCACGGCTTCGGGATCCTTGTCGAACTGTTCGTAATAAGCTGGCCAATAGCCGCCGAAATTTACGCGGACGAAGGGGATATTGTACTTTTTTAAAAGCGCAAACTGGTCGCGGTACATCGTTTCCCCGGCGCCCTCGAGATACCGGGTTACAAGCGTAAAAG
>CABQCN010000434.1 GCA_902462635.1 uncultured Oscillospiraceae bacterium | reverse complement strand
ATGATTCGCTGAGCGGCGCCAGAGAATTTATCGAAGCCGGCAAAATCACGGGGATTTTAACCACAATCGGCGTGGAATGCAGGGTGCGTATGAAAAATACGCCGCTGGCCGAAAAACGCATCAATAATCCCGATCAGAAGGGAATCGCATATACCACCATTCACGGCGTGCCGCATCAGCACATCGACGAGGTCGTCGCGTTTTTCAAACCATATGTCCAAGCGCGCAACGAACGCAACCGGAAAATGACCGACCGCATCAACGCGCTGATGGCGCCGTACGGGATCCGTATGGATTTCGAGAAAGACGTCGTGCCGCTTTCCGAATTCCGAAACGGCGGCAGCATTACGGAACGCCACCTGCTGTTTGCGCTTTCTCAAAAAATCACCGCGCGCTTCGGCAAAGGGGAAGCCGTTGTAAAATTCCTGACGGAAGAAATGGGCATCGCGCTCGGCGGCAAAATCAAAGGGTACCTTTCCGATGAGGGCAACGCTTTTTACGAATATGACCTGCTGGGCGCGCTGAAAGGCAATCTGGTGGAAAAGTTTTACATAGATGCGGACGAAGAATGCCCGGATGTCCGCGAAGTGATCGCGCTTGCGGCAAAAATCAACGCTTTTTCCGCGTATGCGTACCTCGGCGACGTGGGCGATTCCGTGACGGGCGACAAAAAAACGCAAAAATTCGAAGACGATTATATTGACCTGCTGTTCGACGTGATCAAAGAATTGAAATTTAAGGCAGTTACGTATATGCCCTCTCGGAACACGATGGAACAGCTGCGCCGCGTTCGCGCGCTCTGCGACAAGTACGGATTTTTCCAGATCAGCGGGGAAGATATCAATTCTCCGCGCCAGTCGTTTATCTGCGAAGCGCAGAGAAATCCGGAATTTGCAAATCTCTATGAATCCACGATGACGCTGATCCGTCACGAGACCGAAAACAGCACCGTATAAAAACGGAAAGGATGAAACGCATTGAAACATTACGACGTGTCGATTATTGGCGGAGGAACCGCCGGGATTTTTACGGCATATGAGCTGTACCAGTTACACCCGGAACTGAAGATCGCCATTATAGAACAGGGAAACCCGATCCGGAAACGGGTATGCCCGATCATTGCGGGGAAAACGAAAGGCTGCATCAATTGTGATTCCTGCTGCATCATGAACGGATTTGGCGGGGCGGGCGCCTTCTCCGACGGGAAATTTAATTTTACCACGGAATTCGGCGGCTGGCTGCACGATTATATTCCGCCGGATGAAGTCATGAATCTGATCGAATACGTGGACGGCGTCAATATCCGCTTCGGTGCGACGACGGAGCGTTTTTCCACCTATTCCCCGCAGGCGGCGGAGCTTGAAAAACGGGCGCTCCACCATGATCTGCACCTGCTCAAAGCCGCCGTCAAACATCTTGGGACGGAGAAAAATCTCAAAATTCTTTCCAATATATCGGAGGACTTATCAAAAAAAGTCGATCTTCTCTGCAACACGGAAGTGGAACACATCCTGCACCGGGAGGACGGAACATACGAATTGTCCCTTGCAGATGGAGAGAATATCCTTTGTACGTATCTCGTGGCGGCTCCCGGGCGCTCCGGCGCGGAATGGTTTTCATCCGAATGCAAGAATATGGGGATCAATTTGATTAACAACCAGGTGGACATCGGGGTGCGGGTAGAACTTCC
>CABQCN010000433.1 GCA_902462635.1 uncultured Oscillospiraceae bacterium | reverse complement strand
AATCGGCCGCAACGCTGAGTCCCGCCATACCGAATGCCATCAAATGTTCCACCTGCGTGTCATGCAGCGCCATTTGACTGCGTTCATAAGCATATTTATCATGCATATAATGGATGATATTCATTGCGTCGATATATATGGCTGCAATTTTTTCCATGGCTGCAAAATATTTATTTTTAACGGTTTGATAATCCAGAGCGCCATCGGTTTCTACTTTCTGCAGCCCTTCCACGACAAGATTACCGCTGATTTCGTCGTATCCGCCGTTGATCGCATAAAGCAATGTTTTTGCCAGATTGCAGCGCGCGCCGAAAAACTGCATCTGCCTGCCGATTTTCATCGCGGACACGCAGCAGGCAATGGCGTAATCGTTCCCGAATTCCGGCCGCATCAGATCATCGTTTTCATATTGGATCGCATCCGTTTTGATGCTGATCTGCGCGCAATATTTCTTAAAATTTTCGGGAAGCATTTCGGACCATAATACGGTTAAATTCGGTTCCGGGCTGCTCCCCAGATTGATCAGCGTATGGAGATAGCGGAAAGAAGTTTTAGTAACGAGGCTTTTCCCGGTATCCAGCATTCCCCCGATGCTTTCCGTTACCCAGGTGGGATCTCCTGCGAAGATCTCATCGTAGCCCGGCGTACGCAGATGCCTTACCAGACGCAGCTTTGTAACGAGCTGATCCACCAATTCCTGCGCTTGCGCTTCCGTAAGCGTATTCTCGCGGAAATCTCTTTCCAGATAAATATCCAGAAAGGTGGCGGTTCTCCCGAAACTCATTGCGGCGCCGTTATTTTCCTTAATTGCCGCCAGATAACCGAAATACAGCCATTGAAAGGCTTCTTTTGCAGTACGGGCGGGTTTCGAAATATCAAAGCCATAGCCGCTCGCCATATCTTTTATGAGATCCAGCGCGCGAATTTGTTCTGCCAGTTCTTCCCGCAGGCGGATATTTTCTTCCCGCGAAAGATCCGTTACCTGCTCCAGGTCTTTCGCTTTTTCTTCTTTTAAAATATCGATCCCGTATAGCGCAATTCTTCTGTAATCACCGATGATCCGACCTCTTCCGTAGTTATCCGGCAGACCGGTGATCAGACCGGCGCTTCTCGCCCTCCGGATTGCCGGCGTATAGGCGTCGAAAACACCGTCGTTATGCGTTTTTCTGTATTCGGTAAAATGTTTTTCCATCGTCGTGTTCAGTTTTCTCTGGTAGCATCCCAAGGATTTCTGCACCATGCGGATGCCGCCGTACGGGTTGACGAGTCTTTTTAACGGTTTGTCCGCCTGCAGGCCCACGACCACGTCGTCGTCTTCACAAATATAGCCGGGCTTCAAAGTATTGATCCCGGAAATCCGCGTGGTTTCCACGTCGAGAATGCCTTTTTCATTTTCCCTTTTAAAAAGATTCAGACATTTCTTCCAGATCCTTTTGGTCTTCTCTGTGGGAGGCGCAAGAAATTCCCCCGTACCTGTGTATTCCGTATAATTCTGCTGAATGAAATCAGAAACGCAGATCTTATTTTTCCATTTTTCTCCTTTAAAATTTCTCCAGCATTGCGTATCGTAATTTATCATGATCCTTCCGTCCTTCTATTCCATTGTTTTTTCATGTATAAACAAAATATTACAATATATTGTATATAGTTTTGTCGTCATGCCTACATATCGTATGACCGTGCCATTATATC
>CABQCN010000432.1 GCA_902462635.1 uncultured Oscillospiraceae bacterium | reverse complement strand
AAATGCGTATTTGGCGAGACGATTTCGAACCCTTCGCTGGATATTCTCGATATCGAACGGTTTGCCCGCGCCGCGCATGCGCACGGTGTGCCCCTTATTATCGATAATACGTTCGCAACGCCGGTAAATTGCAGGCCGATCGAGTTCGGCGCGGATATCGTGACGCATTCTACGACAAAATATATCGACGGTCACGCGTGCGCGGTCGGAGGCGTCGTGGTGGACGGCGGCAATTTCAATTGGGAGAACGGCAAATTCCCGGCGCTTACTACGCCGGATGAGAGCTACCACGGCGTCGTTTATACGAAAGACTTTGGACGCGCTGCCTATATCACGAAGATGCGGACGCATTTGATGCGCGATATCGGCGCGATGGCAAGCCCGCAAAATGCTTTTTACACGAACCTCGGCCTGGAGACGCTGTTCCTGCGCATCGAACGCCACGTTTCCAATGCGGAAAAGGTTGCGGCGTATCTGGCGGAGCGGCAGAAGGACGGAAGCATTACCTGGGTGAATCATCCGTCGCTTCCCGAAAACAAATATTACGAATTGGCGAAAAAATATATGCCGGGCGGTACGTGCGGCGTCATTTCCTTCGGGGTCAGGGGCGGCAGAGAAGGCGCCGTGAAATTCATGGAGGGATTGAAACTCGCGGCGATCGTAACGCATGTGGCGGACGCGCGGACGTGTGTGCTGCATCCGGCAAGTTCGACGCACCGGCAGATGAACGATGCGGAACTGGCCGCGGCGGGCGTGTCTCCCGACCTGATCCGCTTCTCCGTGGGGATCGAATACGAAGGCGATATCATCGCGGATATCGACAATGCCCTGAAAGGCATTTAATTCGGAAATTTACGCAAAAATAATAAAATGAAGGATTGATAAGAGAGAATGAACGTGCGACGTATTTTTGTGGAGAAGATTGCCGGCATGGATGTTGCGGCACAAGCTGTTACCGCGGATCTGAAGAATAATCTCGGGATCGCAGGTTTGAAAAAAGTAAGGTTGCTGAACAGGTACGACGTAGAGGGGATCAGCGGCGAGGAATACGAAGCCGCGAAACGCCTCGTTTTTTCGGAACCGAACGCGGATGCCGTTTACGACGAGTCTTTTGCCTGCCCCGCCGGCTGTAAACTGTTCGCCGTGGAATATCTGCCGGGCCAGTATGATCAGCGCGCCGATTCCGCGGCACAGTGCATCCAGATTCTTACACAGAAGGAGCGGCCGGAAGTGCGCGCGGCGCAGGTCTACGTGCTGGAGGGAGAAACGCTGACGGAAGAGGATGTCGTCCGGATCAAGACGTATTGCATCAACCCGGTGGAATCGCGCGAAGCGTCACAGGAAAAACCGGAAACGCTTCGTATGGATCTCGATATCCCGGAGCGCGTGGAGACTTTACATGGCTTTACCGCGCTTTCCGATGCGGAAATCATAAAAATGCGAAACGATATGGGGCTTGCGATGTCTGCGGAAGATTTGCTCTTCTGCCGCGATTATTTTAAAAATACGGAGCGCCGTGATCCGACGATTACGGAAATCCGCGTGATCGATACATATTGGTCGGATCATTGCCGCCATACGACGTTCCTTACCAAATTAAACCGGATCGAATTCGCGGCGGGTACTGCAAACGAACAGGTGAAAGCGGCTTTCACAGCGTATCTGGAAGCGCGGAAAGCCGTCTATGGAGACAAAGCGGCGGCGCGCGAT
>CABQCN010000431.1 GCA_902462635.1 uncultured Oscillospiraceae bacterium | reverse complement strand
GAAACGCCGCCCGCCCGCGCGAATCGCGCAGGATCTTCCGGAGCGCTGTCTTTCTCTGGGACCGGAACAACTCAATGCAGAAATCAGAAGGCTGCAGGAACAGAAAAAAGAGATTTTACAGGAATCCGGATATCCCGGCGATTATACGGAAAGTGTATATCGTTGTAAACGATGCAGCGATACGGGTACGGTTTCTGTCGACGGAGGGCATAAAAACTGTTCCTGCCGGGTAAAATTGCTGGCGGAAAAACTGAAGGAAGCGGCGGGGATTCCGCCCGAGGAAGTTTTTGCCGAATTTGACAGCAGCTTGTATCCCGCCGAAACCGATCCGGCAAAATACGGAATTTCCGTATCGCCCCGGACGCAAATGGAAGCGGTGTATAAAAGATGCGTGCGTTTCGCGGCGCAGTTTACGGAGAAAAATATCAACAATATGGTATTCGTGGGGAATTCCGGACTCGGCAAAACGTTTCTTGGAAATTGCATCATGAATGAACTGACCGACCGCGGCATATCCTGTTTATATATGCCCGCGACTTCTTTATTTAAGCCGTTCGCGCCTGGGTTTTACGGTCAGGAGAGAGCTGCGGAAACGGCGGACTTCATTTTGTCCTGTGAATTTTTACTCATCGACGACCTTGGAAGCGAAAAGCAGACCGGCGCGCGGTATGGGGAATTGCTTGAGATTCTGAATACCAGGGCGCTGCGCGGCAGGACCTCGCTGTGCAAAACGGTAATTACCACGAATCTTACGCCGGCGAATCTGTTTTCCTATTATGGGGAACGCGTAGCCTCCAGAATTCTGGGGGCATACGACATCCTGAAATTCGCGGGAGAGGATATTCGCCTGAAACGGAAAAATGCATACTGAGGATTGACAAACGTATCGTTTTCGATTAGCATTGCACGCGGGTATTCACCCGGATCAGGCATTCTATTTTAAATGAACGTAGTTTTCCTTTAATCATACTTATTAAATAAATATAAGGTTGGTGTATCAATGGATCTTGAAGATCTCAAAAAGAAAAAAATCAGCGATCTGCGCTATATCGGTAAAATGCTGGGCATTAAATCGATGACGAAAATGACGAAGCAGGAGCTGATGGAAGCGATTCTGGATAACGAACGCCAGAATGCCGCCGCGGAAGCGGCAAAGCCGGAGACAGAAGAACCGGAACCGGCAGAACCCGAAACAGCGGAACCCGAAACAGCGGAAACTGCAGAGGAAAAGAAGTCGGAAACGGAACAGGAACGCACGGCGACCGCAAAAATCAAGCGGAGCAGAAAAAACGGAAATTCCAGGAAACAGAAGAAAAACGACAATTCATCGAATCATAAGCAAAATACGGAAGAGACGCCTGCGCAGAACGAGACGCAAAAAAGCGCAGCGGAAGAAAAGAGAGAAGAAAAAAAAGAAGAGCCGAAACCGCAGGACAATACGGAAGAAGCGGAGGGGCTGCTGGAAATTTTACCGGAAGGATACGGATTTCTCAGAGTTAATAAATATCTTTCCGGAAACAAAGACATCTATGTGCCGCCCACGCTGATCCGGAAGTTCGCGCTCAAAACGGGCGATCAGATCCGCGGCAGAAGCAAAATGCAGCGGGATAACGACAAATATCAGGCGCTTTGTTTCATCAATACGATCAACGGCGACACGATAGAAGCTTCGCTGCGAAGAAAACCGTTTGAATCGCTGGTCCCGATCTATCCGGACG
>CABQCN010000430.1 GCA_902462635.1 uncultured Oscillospiraceae bacterium | reverse complement strand
CGTCGAGATATTCGTTCAGGCGCATCAAAGCGGACGCGATTTCCCTGCCGGTGTCGCCGATCAGCTGTACGCACGCGCCCGGCAGTCCCGCGCTTTCGAGCGCGTCTTTAAAGACGGCGGCAACCGCCAGATTGGAATACAGCGCCTCGCTTCCGCCCCGCAGAATACAGGCATTTCCGGATTTGATGCAGAGCCCTGCAGCGTCTGCGGTGACATTCGGCCTTGCTTCGTAAATAATGCCGATCACGCCGAGCGGTACGCGCTTTTTAATAATTTCAAGGCCGTTGGGGCGTTTATACCCTTCCATAATGGCCCCGATCGGATCTTCCAGGGCGGTTAACTGTACGAGACCTTCCGCCATATCCTCGATCCGCGCGGCCGTGAGCCGCAGACGGTCCTGCATCGAAACGGACATCCCGTTTTCCGCCGCAGCATCTCCGTCAAAATATGCTCCGCATTCAATACAAGCAATTTTGCCGCATTGGACAGCGCCTCGTTTTTTGCGCCAACGGAAGCGGTCGCGAGCACCGCGGATGCTTTTTTTGCGCGCGCGCCATATGCTGCCAAATATTCCGAAATTTCCTTTTCCGTCATTTCCAGGAACCCCTTTCTGCCCGATAATCCTTCACTTTGTATTTGCAATAAACAGCGTGCCTACTTCTACGCCGTCCAATATATCATAAATTATTTCCGGGTCGCTGCCGTTTGCAATCACGGCATTCGTACCGTTTTCCGCTGCGATCCGGGAGGCGTGTACTTTTGTCAGCATTCCGCCCGTCCCCAGTTTACTCCCCGCGCCGCCCGCTGCGGCTTCGATCTGTTCCGACAGGTCCGATATGTTGTGATACAGGACCGCATCCGGATTTTCCTGCGGATTCTGAGAATAATATCCGTCGATATCCGTCAATATAATCAGCAAATCAGCGGAAATCAGCCTGGAAACGATACAGGAAAGATTATCGTTGTCGCCGAATCTGATTTCGTCAACCGCCACGGTATCGTTTTCGTTTACGATCGGGATGATATTCATATCCAACAGCGCGTTGAACGTATTGATTGAATGTTGTTTCGTCTCTTCGCGCGCAATAATATATTTTGTAAGAAGCACCTGTCCCGAGGCATATCCGTAATCCTCAAAAGCGCGCCCATACGTCTGCATCAGATTGACCTGCCCGACTGCTGCGACCGCCTGTCTGCCGGCAACCGTAGATGGTTTCTCCGAAAGATTGAGTTTATCCACGCCGAGTCCGATGGCGCCGGAAGAAACAAGAACGATTTTCTTTCCCTTGTTCATCAAATCCGAAATCACGCGTGCGAGCGTCTGGATACGCCGCAGATTTGTTTTTCCGTTTGGATACACCAGCGACGACGTACCGATTTTTATGACGATCCTTTGCGCATTTTTCAGTTTCTCTCTTGCTTCTATCATATGCGATCTCTTTTCTGTTCCATAATCCGTTGTTTCAAACCGGTAGTTCAGTATATCAAATGCTTGCGTAAAACGCAACCGTTATCCGCAATCAGCTCGTTCCTGGAAATGATTTTCCAGCTCTCCCTTTTCGCACAAAAACCGTCCGGTATTGTTCGAAAATGCAGGTCTAACCTTCCCGCCATCCCGGTTTCGAACAATTTCAGGGCAAAATTGTTCGAAAATATTGGGGTGACGCAGGGAGCGGGCCGAATCGCGGGGTGCGGCGGCCCGGGCCGGCTGGAAAGAACCGGAAGAA
>CABQCN010000429.1 GCA_902462635.1 uncultured Oscillospiraceae bacterium | reverse complement strand
GTACGGCGGCGAGCGGACAGCAGCGCACGAGCGCCTGCAGAACGGTTCCGATCGCCGCAACCATGGAGGCGTTCCGGTCTTTTGCGGCGGATACCGTTTGGATAATTGTATGCAGCGTTTCTTCCGTAAAATAGGAATAAGTAGCTTGAATTACGTCTTCACACGTAATGGCAAGCAGCTGGAATGCCTCCAGAAAATAGTTTAGCTGGCTGCCGACACGGAACTCTTTAAATTTATATAATATCGTGGAATCGATGGGAAGGGCAACCTGCGTCCCGATGCCGTTGACCGGTCTGGTAACGCCCCATTTATTTAACCGTTCGGCAGTTCTGCGGATCGTAATGGGAGATACGTGATAAAGATCGGCTAAGGACGTATGATTCGGAAGAAAAGAACCGGCAGGGAACACACCTTGATTGATTTTGCGGATCAGGTCCAGCGCAATCAGATCGCAATACCGTGTCCGTCCTTTACACGGCTCCCAGCGGAATGCTTCCTGCGTGCAGGCGTTTGCAGGTATGACGGATTTTACCATACATTCTTCTATTTTACGAAAAAATACGCTTCCGGCGTCTTGGAATGTTTCTTTCGCCGCGGCGAAGTTCCCGTTCCGCCCTTCCTGAAACCCTTGGCAGAAACGCTCCGCCAGCTTGCATAGAAAACGGTTTGCCTCCGTCTCCCCGTATGCGGCATACAACAGATCCTGATAAGCGCTGCCGATAAAGGCTCCGGCATCGTGATAGAGGTTCGAGACCGTGTGGCTTCCCAGCGCGAGAAGCGACCGACCGAATAATCGGTAAAGCAGTTTCCCGGAATAAGCGGATTCGCCCGCTTCGGACGGCGGAACGGAGGAAAGGGGACCTTTTATAGGGTCTATACCATAAGCGCAGATTGCAGGCGATAACAATGCCAGGCTTTTATTCAGATCGGACAGCGCGGCGGCGCGGTTCTGAAAGGTACTGCTGCTCAAATAGTCCTGATATGGTTTTGCGGCGACCGCCGTTTCTTTTCCGCGGGAAAGCTTTATCAGACCATCCCTTTCCAGCGCTTTGAGCGCGCGCTGCGCCGGACAATAGGATACCCGGAACTTCCGGGCGACTTCCTGCACGGAAGGAAATCGCTCGCCGTCGTCAAAAAATCCAAGCTGAATCTGCCCCGCGAGATTGTTGTAAATCATTTGTTCCTGACTGTGGGTATCAAACATGCGTTCGCGCCTTTCCGAGGTTATTTCACCCATCTCTGAAGGGTTTCCATCATGCGGTCTATCTCGATCGGCTTTGCGATATGATCGTTCATTCCGACGCTGCGGGCTTTCCCCATATCTGCGGCAAAAACGTTGGCAGTCAGCGCAAGAATCGGAACCGTCTGCGCGTCGCGGCGGTTTAACGCGCGGATTGCCGCAGTTGCCTCATACCCGTTCATATCCGGCATCTGGATATCCATCAGGATGGCGTCATACGTGTCGGGCGCGGAAGCTGCGAACAACTCCAGCGCCTGCTTCCCGTTTTCCGCGGTATCGACAAAGATCTCCTGCATTTCCAGCAGCTCTGCGGCGATCTCCCGGTTTAAATCGTTATCTTCCGCCAGCAGTACGCGCTTTTGCGCCAGCGCGGTATATTTTACGTTTGTTACTGCAGCGGCAGGATCCTCCTTATTGACGGAACAAAACAATTGCAGTACATGCAGCATTTTTGATTTGAAAAGCGGTTTGTTTAAAAAGGCGTCGGCGCCCG
>CABQCN010000428.1 GCA_902462635.1 uncultured Oscillospiraceae bacterium | reverse complement strand
CTGAAAGAAAGAAATGAGGATTTAGTGTTCTGGCTCCATATTCCGGATACCACGATCAGCTATCATGTCATGCAGTCCGAAGACAATGATTTTTATCTGCATAAGAATCTCGATAAAAACTACGCGAGTTCCGGCTCTCTCTTTCTGGACTTCCGGAACGACGCCGTTACGCTGGAAGGGCATACGATCGTATACGGTCACAATATGCAGGATGGCACGATGTTCGGTAATCTTTTGAAATATTATACCGGCGGGAACGACGCGTACCTGAAAGAACATCCGTATCTGTACACGTATGCGGAAAACGGCGTCGGCATCTGGCAGATTTTCTCCGTTTACGAGACGACCACGGATGAATACTACATCGAGACGTATTTTCAATCGCAGGAATCCTATTACAATTTTATCAAAGATCTCCAGAACAAGTCCGCTTTTAAAACGGATGTTTTGCTGAAAGCAACGGATCACGTGATGACGCTTTCCACTTGTTATAAATTTCACAGTGAGAACGGCCGCCTCGTGGTAAACGCGGGGCGGGTCGGAACGGCACCATTAATTTAAAGAAGGCTTTTTATGAAAATCGAAAAGATGCAGAACAAACTATTCGGAAAGACGCTGGTTTCGGATATATTCATATGTGAATATATGCCGGGGCTTCCGCCTCTTGCCGTCAAATTATATCTCTATATCGTATACGCGGCGGAAAACGGAATCGAATGCACGGAAGACTCGCTTGCCATGATCCTGAACAGCGAACTTGCCGTCGTCAATGAAAATCTGATTTTATTGGAAAGCGCGGGCCTCGTTTCCTGGCAGAACGATACGATCCTGGTCAGCGACCTCATCCAGAAAGAAGTAGAGCGCAATTACAGGCTGCGTACGGTCGCAAGGCCGGACGATCTCTGCGCAAATGACCGCGATAAAAATTTTGCCAGGTCGAAAGTCCAGAAAGCAATCAGCGATAAATTTTTTTCCGGCCAGATGCCCATATCCTGGTACAATGAAATCGATTTATGGTTCGATAAATACGGTTTCGAACCGGATGTCGTATTTATGCTGTTCCAGCACTGTTCGAACAGCCATGTTATGACGAAGCCCTATATCCGAAAAGTCGCCGAAACGTGGGGCGGTAAATATCATATTCATACGCCGGAACAGCTGGAAGCATATCTCAGCTCGTACGAATCTTATAAAATTCTGCGCGGCGAAATTCTAAAGCGGCTGAAATGGCGCAGAAATATGAATGTCTATGAAGAAGAAATCGTAGAGAAATGGTTTTATACATACGGCTACGGGATCGAGATCATCGATATCGCCATGAAAAAATCCGTTTCCAAAAACAATGCCACGCTTGCTACGTTCGATGCCATTATCACATCCGGGCATAAAAACGGATTGACGACTCCGGAGGAAATATTGAAATTTGAAGAGGAACGGAAGAAAGCGTATACCGCGATCCGCAGCGGGGAAGCCGCAGGGGTGGAAAAAGCCGGCGCCGGGCAGAAGGGGAATTTTACCCAGCGCGATTATGACGAGGACTTCCTGAACAGCTTTTACATCGACGGGGATGAAATGAAATGATTCCACGGGAAATCAACAAAGCAATTGAAAAAGAATATGAAACGCGGCGCCGCGCTGCAGAACGGCTTGCGCAGGAGCGTACGGAGGAACTTTATGCCAAACTTCCGGAAACCCGCGCGATCGACCGCAGGATCAACTCCTTGGGAATTCTGAT
>CABQCN010000427.1 GCA_902462635.1 uncultured Oscillospiraceae bacterium | reverse complement strand
CCAGGCTTCGGCAGCGATTTCGAAAGCCGCCAATACGAAAAGGCAAACCGCTTCCTGGAACGCCAGTTCAAAGCGGAAGAAGCCTATCAAAAGAAAACTGCGGAGTCCGGGAAAGAAATTGCCGCCGGTGAATACTTGAATGATTTTACGGTCGGGCAGCGTGTGAAACATAAAAAATTCGGCGTAGGCACGGTATCAAAAATACTCGGCGAGGGAATGAATAAAACCGTGGAGATTATTTTTGACGAATGCGGGATGAAACGATTGATTATCGCCTATGCAAAACTTCAGAGTGCATAAAAAAGAGAAAAAAGAAGCAATACGGAGAATATAAGAGATATTCTCGGATAATTCCAAATTTTACCGGAATTTCTTTCAAAATTCGATTTGTATAATTCCGAAAATCGGGGTATATTATACAACAGTTGTTAGCACTCAGATAAATTGAGTGCTAACAAACGAAACAGACATAGATCAAAACATCATAAAGGAGGATTTTTTTATGGGCATTAAACCGTTAAGTGACAGGGTCGTCGTGAAGATGCTGGAAAGCGAGGAAACGACAAAGAGCGGCATCGTTCTTCCGGGTTCCGCGAAAGAAAAGCCGCAGGAGGCTGAGGTTGTGGCAATCGGTCCGGGCGCCGTGGTGGATGGCAAGACCGTTCCGATGGAAGTAAAGGTCGGAGACAAGGTGCTGATGAGCAAATACGCGGGCACAGAGGTCAAATATAATGGAGCCGATTACACGATTCTCAAGCAGGGCGATATCCTGGCAATCGTGGAATAACAGGAGGAGGAGATAGTTATGGCAAAAGAAATCAAGTTCAATGAAGATTCCAGAAAAGCGCTTGTTAAAGGAGTGGACCAGCTTGCTGATACGGTAAAGATCACGCTGGGACCGAAGGGCAGAAACGTCGTTCTGGATAAAAAATTCGGTGCGCCGCTGATTACGAATGACGGCGTAACGATTGCAAAAGAAATCGAATTCGAAGACCGTTTTGAAAATATGGGCGCGCAGCTGGTGAAAGAAGTCGCAACCAAAACGAATGACGTCGCAGGCGATGGTACGACGACGGCTACGCTGCTGGCGCAGGCAATCATCCGGGAAGGACTGAAAAACATTGCTGCCGGCGCAAACCCGATGATTCTCAAAAAGGGAATTCAGAAAGCCGTCGATGTAACGGTTGACAGTATCCACGAAGACAGTCAGAAAATCCGCGGCAAAGACGATATTGCGCGCGTCGCTTCCGTTTCCGCAAACGATGACAGCATCGGCGTCCTGATTGCGGATGCGATGGAGAAAGTTACGAACGACGGCGTGATTACCGTAGAAGAATCGAAAACGATGGGAACGAACTTGGAAGTCGTTGAAGGAATGCAGTTCGACAGAGGATATGTTTCCGCATACATGGCAACGGATACGGATAAAATGGAAGCGGTGCTGGAAGATCCGTATATCCTGATTACAGATAAAAAGCTTTCCAACATCCAGGAAATCCTCCCGATTCTCGAACAGATCGTACAGCAGGGCAAAAAGCTCCTGATCATTGCCGAAGATGTCGAAGGCGAAGCGCTGACGACGCTGATCGTCAACAAACTCAGAGGCACATTCAACTGTGTTGCGGTAAAAGCTCCCGGCTTTGGCGACAGAAGAAAAGAAATGTTGCGTGATATCGCGATTCTGACGGGCGGCGAAGTGATCACGGAAGAACTCGGCTACGACCTGAAAGAAACTACGGTGGAAA
>CABQCN010000426.1 GCA_902462635.1 uncultured Oscillospiraceae bacterium | reverse complement strand
GCTTTACGCGCTTGGGGCGCTCATGCAGTGGGCGGTGCCGTATTTTGCGAATATTCTGAGCAATAAAACCGTGGCGCGGATTCGGGCGGAGACGTTTGAAAAGCTCCAGACGCTGCCGCTGAAATATTTCGATACGCATCCGCACGGCGACGTCATGAGCCGGATTACGAACGATATCGATACGATTTCCGATGGCCTCACGCAGTGCCTGTCACAGTTTTTTACAGGAATCGTTACGGTACTCGGGATCATCGGATTTATGTTTTCCCTGAATCCGTGGATCGCGCTGCTCGTGCTCGTCATTACGCCGCTTTCCGTTTTTGTCGCCAAATTCGTCGTAATCCGATCTTCCCGCCTTTTTAAGGAACAGCAGAAGAAAGTAGGAGAGATCAACGGCTTTGCCGAAGAAATTATCAGCGGGCACAGAACAGTGAAAGCATACGGCCTGGAAGAAGAATTGTACGGCCGCTTTGCGGCGGCAAATGAGGAACTGTATGGTATCGGACAAAAAGCGCAATTCTCGTCGAGTCAAATCAATCCGTCCACGCGCCTCGTAAATCATATCGCCTATATTTCCGTTGGGATCGCGGGCGGATTCGCCGCCTGTTTCGGCGGATTTACGGTTGGGAAAATTGCTTCTTTTCTGACGTATGCGACCCAATTTGCAAAGCCGATCAACGACATTGCCGGCGTGACGACGCAGATTCAAAGCGCGCTTGCCTCCGCGGAACGGATCGCAGAAATTTTAACGGAGGAGTCCGAAGCGGAAGAATCGGAATCGCTCCCGGATCTGCCGGACGATGTGCGCGGCGGCGTGACGTTCGAACATGTTCGTTTTTCCTATGTACCGGAGCGTCCGCTCATCCGGGACATGAATCTTTCGGTGCGCCCGAACCAAGTCGTTGCGATCGTCGGCCCGACCGGTGCGGGCAAGACGACGCTTGTCAATCTTTTGATGCGGTTTTACGACGTGACAGGCGGGACGATCCGGATAGACGGCAGCGACATATACGGCGTGAAAAAGAAAAGCGTGCGCCGTCAGTTTTCGATGGTTTTACAGGATACCTGGCTGTTTCGTGGTACGGTTCGTGAAAATATCGCGTATGCCAGGGAATCCGCTACGGAGGACGAAGTTATAGCGGCGGCGAAGGCGGCGCACGCCCATAATTTTATTAAACGCCTGCCGAACGGTTATGATACGATGCTTTCCGGCGGAGGCGATTTGTCCGCGGGGCAGCAGCAGCTGCTTACGATCGCGCGGGCGATGCTGCTGGATCCGCCGATGCTGATACTGGACGAGGCGACGAGTTCGGTGGATATTCGCACGGAGCAGTATATCCAGCGTTCTTTTCGGGAGATGATGAATGGCAGGACTTCTTTTGTCATTGCGCACCGCCTGTCGACGATCAGAAACGCGGATCTGATCCTGGTGATGGATAAAGGGGATATTGCGGAGGCCGGTACGCACGAGGAGCTGATGGCAAGGGGCGGCTTGTATCACAGTCTTGTTTGTTCCGGGATAACACCGTAACACGATTTCTGTCATATACTACTAAAGAGTTATAATCATTATTAGGAGGCTCTTTAGGATGACAATACTAAAACGTGGCATGCGGGGCCCGCAGGTCGAAATGCTTCAGCTTGCCCTGGTCCGGGCGGGATATAACATAAACGGCGCAAATCACGGGATCGACGGCATTTTTGGGAACAGTACATGGAACGCGGTAACGGCTTTTCAGCGAAACAACGGCTT
>CABQCN010000425.1 GCA_902462635.1 uncultured Oscillospiraceae bacterium | reverse complement strand
CGGAGAAGATGGAGAGCAGTTGATTACCAGACCGAAGGAAACGTACGATGGCGCGCTGCCGTCCGGAAATTCCGTGATGGCGTATGTGCTTGTAAAAGTATCGAATCTGCTGCAGGAAAAAACGTTTCAGGAAGAAGCGAAAAAACAAGTTTTGTTTCTCAGCGAACACTGCGGCGCGTACCCAGCGGGCAGTTGTTTCTTTTTGATTGCGCTGATGCAATATCTCGATCCGCCGGAACATGTTGTTTGCGTAACGGCCCGGCCGGAAGAAGTGCGGGACTTACCGCTGCAATTATGCCCGGGCACGGACCTGATCGTCTGCGCGCCCACAGCAGAACGGCCGCTTTTGCAGGAGAAAACGACGTTCTATCTGTGCAAGGGCCGCACTTGTTTTCCGCCCACGAATGATTTAGACAGAATTATAAATTCAGAAAGCGGACGCTGATCGTTTCAGCCGGCCGCAAAAGCCGAATTTTGAGAGGAACGCGGCGGCTTTCGTCGCAGTCTCCGCGCAGAGCATGGCCCCCGGATGATGCGCGTCGCAGCCGAAGACGATTTCGTTCCCGACGGCTGCCGCGATGCGGAAGAAGCGCTCCGAAGGGTAATTTCGTTGATCTTCAATCCCCAGAAAATTGACTTCTAGCGGAATCTGCAGCCGTTTTGCCGCCTCGCAGAGACGTGTCATATGTTTTTCATAGATGGCAGGATCCCCTGTGTAATAGATCAGGTCGGGGTGTACGAGATAAGTGAATTTTCCCGTGGAAAGACCCTCTATGACCTGATCCACATAACGGCGCAGACGCGGCTCACTGTCCGTCGGCTGGAGGCAATAGACGCCATCCTCTTCATTATTTATAAAATGCTGACCGAGAAGTAAGTAATCGGGGTGATACGGCGCGATCAGACGAAGCATGTCCGCAAAGTATTTCGGATAATATTCTGCCTCAAATCCGATCAGGATGCGGATTTTGTCTTTATATTCCGCGCGCAGCGCGCGAAGCACGTTGAAATAATCTTCCAGATCTTTCCGGTACAGGCGGAAAGCGGATTCATGCCCATCAGAAAAAGGGTAAGGAACGTGCTCGGAAAACCCCAGCAGCTCCATACCCGAACGGATCGCATTTTCGATATAGTCCCGTTCCTCACCGGAGGCGTGGTGGCAGCGGAATGTATGAGTATGTAAATTAAAGCGCATTTCAAAGACCTTCCGTAAAATATTTTACGCTCCAATATAGCACTGCAGCGCCGAAAGTGTCAAGGCTCAATCATCTTCCGCAGCAAAACTTTCGAATGATTCGATATTCGGGAGCTTCTGCTTCGTACCCTTCAGCAGAAACTCGATAGATTTCCCCAGAATCTGCGAAAAATATTTCAATTCGGTGAGCGAAACGCGCCGCGTACCGTTTTCAATATACAGGATCGTATAATAGGACATTTTGATGCCAAGTTCCGTCATTTTCTCAGCAAGCTCGTATTGTGAAATACTGTCTGTCTCTCGCTCGTATCTTGCGTAGCGAATCCAGGTGCCACAGATATTTTTTCGGTTTTTCAGCGCACTGTCGATCTCGGACTCGTATTCCAGGTCCGGCCCATCGCAGCAATCCGTCAGTCCCAGCAAGTAATTCAGCGGAACTTCCAAAACTTTCGCAAACCAAAATACTTCGATATCGAAAATGTCTCTGACTCCTGACTCGATATCCGCAATCGTATCGCGCGATATTTTACAATTGCTGGTTCGGAATTTAATCGCAAGC
>CABQCN010000424.1 GCA_902462635.1 uncultured Oscillospiraceae bacterium | reverse complement strand
GTCTGTTTTGAGGCTGCTGCCGTAAATCCTGACACGCACTTGCTCCCCGGCTTCATAACTTCCCAGGAACTGTAAACAATCCGTCTCTCCCGTATATAATTTTATTTCTGCCGCGCCGTTTACGGTCATCTTGCTCACGCCGTTTCCGTTCATCGGGAAATAGGCGTACAGCGGGCCCGTTTCCGGTGCGGTCAGCGAATATTCGACAAAAGTTCCCTCCCGTACCAGAGAAACCGCCCCGCCCGTGTCTCCGCTCATTTTCACAAAATAGGATGTGTTTCCTCCTAACATGCAGTTCAAAAGAAAATTCTGCGATTCCGCGCCGTTCTCCTGCCAGTCGAATTCCTTCAGGCGCGCGCTGACTGCAAAGCACGGCGGCAAAACATAAGGATTCTCATATAAAACAGCCGTATCTTTCTGCGCCGCTGCCGTATATTGCGCATACGGCACGTTGCACCAGGAAATAATTTTGTTCTTGTCGTCCATACGTGAAATGGCAGGATCGCTCATCACATATTTTATCGAAAAAAGAGAATCCGTAACCGTCGTGGAACCCGCATAGGAACTCCAGAAATAGATCTGCGCGAAACCCATTTTAGAAAGAAACGTATTGATATTTTTATTATAAGAAGAGCTGTAATGGCTGAGTCCCGCATAGCCGAGGCCGACCGCCTCATTGAAATTCCGCTGAAAATCCGCGCCGATCCGGTAAAATTCACCTTCCGACTGCCGCGCCGCCGCTTCCGTAAGCGCCTGCGTCAGCTCTTTATATTCGCGGTATTTCTCGTACGACTCATACCGGTGCGCTTTGTCCAGACCCTCTGTCAGAAACCGTGCGTTGACGAACGTTTCTCCTGCCGCCGCGCAGAGCAAGAGCAGCAGCACAACGCCCGTTCCGATCCGGTGCGGACGGGCGCGGCAGAACCCGACCGCAAGAAAGACCAGACACATATTGACGATCAGAAAGAAAACGCTGCAGCGGAACTGCTCCTTTCCCACGCCGGCGTCCGGCAGATTTCGCACGTACATATAAAAGCCCGCGGCAAGCAGGAAAAAGACAATATGTACCGCATATGGAATTTCCCGGAAACGCAGAAACGCCCTTGCAGCCGTAAAAAGGATAAAAAATGTCAATAGAAAGGAATAGCGGTACGGGAACCAGTTCGGCCGCTGAAAGACATGCCACGCGAGATCCAGCTGGACCACATACGTGCTGATTCCCAAAAAAAATGTGATGGCGGCCGTCAGGATCTTATCTTCCCTGGAAATCGATTTTGTAAAATAATACGCAAAATAAAAGGCGAATATGATAATCCCGCAATAGAAAAACGGCGTTCCGCTGTTCGTGATACTGTCATATGTCCCCAGAAAAAATTTTTTAAGAACCTGGGCAGGCGCATAATTGTATCCCGTGGCCGAGCCGGCGGAACCAGCGCCGATTTTCCCCTCGAACAGCGAATACAGCGCGGGCAATAAAAGCCATGCGCCTGCGCAGGCGGCGGCCGCGGCGCTTCCGATGAATTTTGCGCAGGCCGTCAAAACGGTCCGCGATCCGCGCAGGTTCTTGCGAAGCAAGGCAAATATCAGGTAAATACAGGAAAATACGCCCACCATGTAAGAAATATAATACGTAGAGATAAATAAGACCGTGTATGAAATGCAAAGCAGCCACGGTTTTTCCCCGTCGGTAATCTTTTCGATGCCGATGATGACAATCGGAAGCCAGATCACTGCATCGAGCCACATCAGGCACA
>CABQCN010000423.1 GCA_902462635.1 uncultured Oscillospiraceae bacterium | reverse complement strand
GTCCATGGCTCATAAAAAAATACGGGTGGTTTCGTATAATCAAAACAAACAGTATCTAATTCCATACTTGAAAAAGTAAGAGAGGAAATCCGCTCATTTATATAAGTCATATCCGTTTCGTCATAATCAGATTGTATAAATTCGATTACATATCCATTTTCTGTTTCACTGATTTCCGGGTAGCTATGGAGACTTTCCGAATTATAATTTTCCGAGAAAACAGGATTGAGCAAATATAAAATCTGCTCAAACGAATCACTTTGCGCAAGACACCATTTAACTTTACCGTCCACAATTTTTAAATCATTAAGTTCCCTGCCGTAAATGGCCTCATCAGAAATCCTTGTAAGGATATTCTTTGATCTCTCCTTACATTCAGCTGCGAAAGCAAGCCAGTCATCGCGGCGAGAGCGATCCGCATCAACACTTTCCTTGTTGATTGCATCTAAAAAAGTGAATATGCAGCTTAATTTTGTTTGCGGGGATATTTTATCCCTGTTTGCATCAGAAAGAAGATCAACATTTTCATCGTAAAATCGGTTGATTTCCTTACGGATTTCTTTCTGCTTCTTTTTCGGCAAAAAATCTGCTTTGGAAAAATCAGCTTCCATTTTATCACCGGCGATACGTATTGTCTGATCATAAAGTCCTGTTAAAATATTACGTTCGCGGTTATAGTATTTCAAACTTATTCCCTCCTACGCATTTTCCGAAGCCGCCGTTTAAACGTTCATCGTTGCAAGCGCATTCCGCAAAGCTGATAAATATATTCCCTTTAATGGTTTTATAGGTAATTCCGTGATTATCAATGCATCCGTTGGATGCATTCCTCCTCCATTTCCAGGAACGGCAGGTTCTGCCCGCTCCTTTTTAATTAAAATTATCACAAACAACAAGGAATATCAACCATAATCTGGAAAAATAGGGGATGGAAAGAGCGAATATATCCCCGTTTCCAAAAATAACACCAACCATGCGCCGCAGATCGAATTCCGGTGTGAAATCGCAGAGACCTCGGCCGTGACGAGTCTAAGCGCAGACAACAGGAATGCCCGTCAAGCATCCGAGGATCAAAAGGCGTCAGAACGTGGAAACAGCCCCGCTCACTTTTCAGCACGCGGTATTTGACATCGTTTTAAATTGTGACATCATGAGATTATAGCGACCGGTCATTTATAAGAAATCGAAAGGAGAATACCCATGAGCGGAAAAATTGTAAAAGGAAGTGCGGTACCGTCAGGTACGGTGTACGATTATAAGCTGTAAAAATATACGGTTGAAGGGAGATAAATCACTGAGTGCATATGAAATCGTAGAAATAACATGGATTTCGAAGAATGGAGCAGCGCCTGGGACGCTGCAAATTGACAACATTCCTGCGGCGCAGGCGCATAATCTATTTTTTCGATTTCTTTTTTGTGTTATACTAAAAAAGTCGTAAATATTTTATAAAGAATGAGAAGGCAGGTCGATTCTGTGAATACGCAATGCGGGATAGCGCTGGATGCGCTGTCGATCGTTTATATGTCCGTTTTAATCGTTAACATGAAGTATAAACAAAAGCGGGAATTGCTCAACCGCCAGTATTTTCGGATCAACTTCCTGATCTGCATCTTTTTAGCGCTGGATATCGCCTATCTGGGGCTGTACGGCACCGCAGGTCCGACTGCCCGGATCTTTTTAAAGATCATAAAAAGCCTGTATTTTATCGTAAATACGGCCATTGTTTGGGCCTGGGCACGATATATCGATCTGATTCTC
>CABQCN010000422.1 GCA_902462635.1 uncultured Oscillospiraceae bacterium | reverse complement strand
GAGGAGATGCTGTCGCTGATCGACGTGCTGGTGGACGGACGTTTTGTGCAGGAGAAGAAGAATATCGGCCTGCGCTTCCGCGGATCGGAAAACCAGCGCCTGCTCGACCTGAACAAAACCCGGCAGACCGGCACACTCACTCCGTGGAGCGACGGCACGCCGGACAGAAGTCTCAGATAAAGTCATCCTCTCGGCCGGATGAAAGGTTTTCCCCAAAATATAAAAACGCAGGAGATGATCCTGCGTTTTTTTGTGTTTTCATTGAAAGATGCGGGGCGGAACTTGACGAATCATGCGTCAGGAGGCATACTGGAGATAGATACGGCGGAAATGTGTAAAATTTCTAAATATCGTTTCATTTGAAGCCAAGGAGGGGGATGAATATGAACGAAAACGAAAGACTGGACGGCATCAAGGCCTTCTGGAATGAAAATTCCGATTCGGACTGGTATAGATCGCTGAGAACCGAAGAGAAAATCCATGCCCTGCAAGAGAGGCCGGAGCGGGCCTTCCATCCTGCCGTCTATGCGCTCATCCGCAAAATCTTTCCGGATCTGACCAAAGCGAAGGTATTGCTCCCTTCCAGCGGGGATAACCATGCGGCGTTTGCCCTGTCTTTGCTGGGCGCGCAGGTGACATCGGCGGATATCAGCGAGCGTCAGCTCGAAAATGCGGCGGAGATCGCCGCGCGGCTCCGGCTGAACATCGAATTTGTCTGCGACGACACCATGCAGCTGTCCCATATAAGCAATCAGGCCTACGACCTTGTGTACACCTCCAACGGCACGCTTTCGTGGATCAACGATCTGGACAGCATGAATCGAAATATCTGCCGCGTATTAAAGAAGGGCGGTTATTTCGTGATGTACGACATGCACCCGTTCAACAGGCCGTTTTCCGGCGAAGCCTGGCAGGCGCCGCACATCATCAAATCCTATCAGGATGTATTACCGGACTTGCACTGGCGGATTCAGGATATTCTCAATTCGCAGATTCGAGCGGGGCTGACGCTCTGCGAGATGGCGGAACTGCCTGCGACGGACGCTTCCTTCTGGTTCACCTTTGCGGAATTGCAGCAAAAGAGCCGGGAGGAGCTGGAAGGGATCAACGATTGGAAGAAAAACCCTATGGCCGCGCTGCCCGCATGGCTGGCGTTGGTTTCGCAGAAAGCGGAGTGAAAAATGCAGGACTGCGATTGGTGCAATCTGTCGGAACAGGACAAGCGGTTTCTGCTTTATGACAGCCCTTTCTGGTCGGTGTTCCTTTCGGATGAGCAGGATTATATCGGGCGATGTATTCTGGTGCTGAAGCGCCATTGCGGCTCCTTGCCGGAGCTTACGGACGAGGAATGGAAGGATCTCCGCAAACTGGTTTGCAAGGTGGAAAACGGCCTGAAAACCGTATTCGGCGCGGCACTGTGCAATTGGAGCTGCCTGATGAACAGCTTTTATAAGGAGGCGGAGCCAAATCCGCATTTACACATCCATGTAAGACCCCGGTACGCAAAGCCGGTGCTGCTGAACGGAAACGTTTATCCCGACGGCGAATTCGGGCATCACTACGCTGTGAAGAAGAGCGGGACAATTTCGGATGCGGACAGGCAGGAAGTGTTTGTTCGGCTCAAAGAATGGATGGAACGCGAAAAGTAAGAAACATCGTCCGATGCCACAGCATATGGCATCGGACGATGTTTCTGTTTGCGGAAAGCTATTGTACAAGGCTGTCGGAGAGTTCGATCCGCCCGCGTTCCCCGAAATCCGGCTCGTGTT
>CABQCN010000421.1 GCA_902462635.1 uncultured Oscillospiraceae bacterium | reverse complement strand
GCATTCCATCGCATTGTGATAACCGACTGCGGCGCTCAGGCTCCGAATCTGATTCGCCGCCTGCCTGTTCTGCAGCGCCGCGGCTTCCCCGTACCGCGCAAAAAGCGCGATGTCCCGGAACAGCGAATACAGCGTGAAGAAAAAAAGTTCCTTCTGCCCCGCGTATTCGGCCAATAAATTTTCAAAGGAACAAAGCGCGCGCCCGCCTCCGCCCGGCAGTTCGCGGAGACATTGTAAAATCCGGCTGCAGACGGTTTCATACTGCGCGGGATCTGCCATCAGAAGCGCCCTTCCGATGATGCCGTCGGCATATTCGCATAAGATATGCTTGTCTATCGTGCCGGCGCCATGCACGCGCTCGAAAGCTTCTACCACCTCGCCGTCCGTATTCCGCTTGAAATCGATGCGAACAGATCTCGACCGGACGGTATCCAGCATCAGCGCGTTATTGGAAGAAATCAGGATCATGACGATATACGGCGGCGGTTCTTCCAGCGTTTTCAGCAAAGCGTTCTGCGCCTGTACCGTCAGCTTTTCCGCGTGCTCGAACAGCAATATTTTATATTTGCCGAACCGGGGCGCGGTTGCGATCTCCTCCTGTACGGAACGCACGTCTTCCACGCCCACGGACGCCTTTCCTTCCTGCTGCCGGATCCATACGATGTCCGGATTCGTGCCGCTGCGGTTCAGAATACAGGCTTCGCATGCGCCGCAGGGGTCGGCGCCGCCCGTCTCACACGTCAGCGCTTCCGCAAAACAGCGCGCCATCGTTTTCCGCCCGATGCCTTCCGGCCCGCAGAACAGATACGCATGTCCGACCCTTCCTGTCTGAATATTTTCGGACAGGAGCCTTTTCACCTGCTCCTGTCCTATCAAATCCTGAAATGCCATAAATTAAAACTTCACAAACCGGTCGATATCGATCACGAATACCGTGGCGCCGCCTACCGTCACCTCGATCGGGTACGACATGTAACCCATCGACGCGGCCGACGTCATCGCCGTATTTACCGTTTCCTTTCTCGTTTTCGATTTACTCTCTATAATAGATAAAACCTTATCTACGCCTTCTTCGTCCACGCCGATCAGCAGCGTCGTGTTCCCCGCTTTTAAAAAACCGCCCGAAGAACACATGCGCGTGACGCGGAATCCATGATTGTTTAATTCTTCCATAACGCGTGATGCATCGTCGTCATGGACAATTGCAATGATCAGTTTCATAGCAGTTCCTCCTGTTACAATAAAATACGTTTCCGTTCCGTATCAGATTTACTAGGAACAGTATACAGAATTTTTCGAAAATAATCAATCCTGAAATATTGCGCCTTGCTGCGAAAATTCTTCTACCGCAGAATATTTTACCGCCTGCATGCTTTCCGCAAGCTGTTCCTCCGTCTTGCATCCGATAATGGGAAATGCGGGGAAAGGAGCGTGTAAAATCCATGCAAGCGCGGCTTGTGCAGGCGTCATTCCATATTTTTTGCTGATTTCCAGAAGCTTTTCGTACGTTTTGAAATTGGCCCGGTTCGAATACCGTTCTCCCGCTTTTCCTGCGGGCAGCAGGTAAGCGCCGTTTTCCTTCCGGACTTTCGAGAAGAATCCCTTTGCCTGAGAGGAAAAGGCAAATACGGGAAATTCATTTTCCCGGTACCAGCCGTATTCCCGGGGATCCATTTCCACCAGTGTGTCGTCGTCCCGTTTTTCTTTGGACGTAACCGCCAGACTCCATCGGATCTGGGACGCCGCGGGCGGTACGAGTCCGCGCTGCGCGGC
>CABQCN010000420.1 GCA_902462635.1 uncultured Oscillospiraceae bacterium | reverse complement strand
CCCGCCTATACGCTCCCCGATAAAAATTATGAAGGGTTCGTATTGGTCTACGCCTTCAATAAAGCGGCAGCTCCCACGTTTTATTTATTCGATACGCAGGAAGGAACGCTGCAGCGGTGCGTCGACGTCGCGCTGCTCGGCAGCATCGGCGCTCCCCCAACCGCTTCCCCGTCTCCTACGATGCAAAGCACTCCTACCGTTTCCACATCCGTAAAAACAAACGAGCTTCCGAAAAACGGGATTGACAGCCAGACCGTGCTGTTTACGATCGTAGGCGTCTGCCTTGCAGGCGCGATCGCCGCGGTCGTTCTCATTATCGTACGTAACCACAGGAACAACAGGCAGTATGAAACAGACAACGATGTGGAGTATCTGGAAGACCTCCTTCCCGAAGCATCGCAGGAACAGGCAGACGGAACGGAAGAACCCGGAGACGCGGAACCCGACAGAGAAACAGAAAACGCCCCGATTCCCGAAGCGGAGGACGGCGGTGAAAAGCGGAGCGAAGATAATGAAGATAATAATGATGATGACGATATTTTACATCTCAGCAATCACTTTCCGCGCTGATTCTTCCGAAACAAAAGTGGAGTAGACCGTTCTTGCAGCGCTGCTTCCGGCGGAAAACCGCACCATTTCCCCGATTCCTTTTTGGAATACGAAACGCAGCCTGCCGTCTCTGACTTTCTTATCCGTATATAACTTTCGCACAAGCGCTTCCTTGTCGATCCATTCCGGGATCCGCACAGGAAGCTTTGCTTTTATGAGGAGTGTTTCCACGCGGGATACGTCGTCTTTCGTACAATAGCCGAACAGACAGCCAAGCCTTGCCTGCGCCGCCAATCCGATCGCAACGGCCTCGCCGTGAGAAAGGCGGTAACCGCTTACCGTTTCGATTGCCCGGCCCACCGTGTGCCCGAGATTTAGAATTTCCCGCATCCCCTGTTCCCTTTCGTCGATCATGACGACGCGGTATTTGATTTCACAATTTTTTTCCGCAATATAGCGGCAAACTTCCGGATCAAGGGTGAAAACACTTTCGATATTCCGCTCCAGATACGAAAAAAACGGCGCGTCCGCCATACAGGCGTGTTTGATCGTTTCTGCAAGTCCGCCCGAGAGTTCCCTTTGCGGAAGCGTTTTCCAAGCTGCAATATCGATATAAACCCGTTTCGGCTGATAAATCAGGCCGATCAAATTCGTGGCGGCCTCCGTATCGACTGCCGTTTTCCCCCCGACCGAAGCATCCGCAGCCGCAAGCAGCGTCGTGGCGTAATTCAGAAACGGGACGCCTCTTGCGAAAGTTCCGGCCACAAATCCTGCCAAATCCGTTACGACACCGCCGCCGAAAGCGATGATCAGCGTATCTCTGCGGTATCCCCAGGAAATCAGGCGGTCTTCGATCTCCGCTTTTTGTTCCCGCGTCTTGCTTTTCTCTCCGGCCGGAAAAACAACGGTATTTACACGCATCTCCGGCAATGCGCTTTTCACCGCCGCTTCAAACTGCGCTCCGTAGCAGGCGTACACAGTAGAATCCGTGATGATCGCAACATTTTGCTTTGTTCCGCTTGTCATCGATACCAAGTCTTCCTGCAGCCGGCCGGTCAGTCCGCTGCCGATTATGATGTCGTAAGAATCGTCGATCGATTTTCTGAGGTCTACGTGAAATAAATCCATTTTTAATCCTTTCCTCTCCTCCGCGTGTTATTTTAGCATAACTCTTTTGCGTTGACAAACGGCTTGTTTTTGCTAGAATAATTACGCTTATATATTTATTTGGAAGGTTGCTGGTTATGG
>CABQCN010000419.1 GCA_902462635.1 uncultured Oscillospiraceae bacterium | reverse complement strand
GTGACACAGAGCGCCAGTATTAAAATTTTACTCCAAAAGCAGGCAGCTTTGTTTTTTCGTTCCATTAATTAAAAGCCCTCAAATTCATCGAATCCGCATTCTTGCAGCGCTTTCATGTAAGAATCATAATCGATATCTATGATATTTGTAAAATAATGGTTTTTAAACGGTTTTCCGTCTTTCTTCCACTCGATCAGATAAAAGTTCTTTTCTCCTTCTTTGAGTTTCAATTCTCCGATCCGCTTGGAAGCATCGGCCGGCAGCTCCGCTTCGCCTTCCAATACGAGCCTTCCGCCCGCTGTAATATTTTTCACCGTAAAGGTGACGGCCGTATCGGAAGTCGTATCATTTACGCCATAAAGCGCGATGAATCCGTCTTCCGGTTCCCGGAACATCAGGCAGACCGGATTCTGGGAACGTTTGATATAATGGTACGCTAGTTTTTTCGTAAAATAATAATCCACGATCGCATCTGAAATCTGCGGCCAGCCATCCAGAAGGTTCCACCAGATAATCCCGGTACGCCTCCATTTGGAAACGCGGAACCGTTCGATAAAGAACTTTTTGGCTTCCGCCTGCGAAATCTGACTTTGCTTTGCAAAATTTTCCAGATCAGAAGCTTCCGTCTTTCCGAACAGCGTTTTCACCTGGTTCGCCATCAGGCGGATCCGGTAGGAATAGGCAACGTCCGGAAGGAGTTCCATACAAGCGGCATGAACCTGCCACTCATCTTTGGAAAGGCCGTTTTCTTTAAAACAAGGCCAGAGTTCTTCTTTGGAAATAAACTTCTTTAAAGATTCCGGCGACGGACAGCCGTGGTATCCCGTTTCGCTGGCAAAATGGCAGACGGTCGTGTTGTAATACGGTCCTTTGAAATAGTCGCGCGGACCCCACAGATGGTCTTCGGAAGTCGGCTTTCCGCCAAGGAAAGATTCCTCCGTAATGTAAGGCGAACTCGGCAGGTACGGACGCGTAAAATCATACGCTTCACAGGCCCTGGCAAGCACTTCTCTGGTAACGATATTTTTATCCGGATTTCTGCGGATCCCGCCCCAGTCCTGGTAAGCATAATCGCCCTCGTTGTCTCCCGCCCATAATATCAGGGACGCGTGATTGCGCAGGCGCTTGATGATATGCTCCGCCTCTGTCTCCAGCATTTCGTAGAATTTCCGTTCCTGCGGATAAACGGCGCAGCCCATCGCGAAATCCTGCCAGACCATGATACCGTGCCGATCGCAGAAATCAAAGAAGAAATCGTCTTCATATACATTTCCGCCCCAGCACCGCGTAATATTACAGCCCAGATCGTCCAGCATTTCGAGCGCTTGCGGCAGCCTGTTAATATCGTTGGAATGAAACGCATCCACCGGCACCCAATTCGATCCCATTGCAAAAATTTTTTTACCGTTGATCCGGAAGCAGAATTCCCCGTTTCCCGCGGCGTCCGTTACGTTCGTGCGGTCAAGCTCCACGGTCCGCACGCCGAATTGAACCCGGAACGTATCGCAAAGCTCCTCTTTATAATATAAATTTATCTTCGTATCGTATAGATTCTGCTCTCCTGCGTTCTTCGGCCACCAGTATTTGCAGTCGTGGATCCAGAAGCGGAAATGACCCTCCGTATGCCAGAGTCTCTTTTTAAAATAGAATCTGCTTTCGCCGCACGTTCCTTCCACTTCCATAAAATAATCCTTTAAAAGATCGCGAGAAACGTCTACGTGGAAGAACAGCGACGCTGCTGCGAAGTTGTTGGCAGGATCCTAGAGCTATTATGACTATAATAGGTATTGCTGGATGTACT
>CABQCN010000418.1 GCA_902462635.1 uncultured Oscillospiraceae bacterium | reverse complement strand
GCGCGATCAGCGGTGAGAGCGGAGACGAAGCATAAATGATTTGCGAGCTTTGCGCGGATTGGACGCAGGAAACCATCACGCGGCAGGTATGGCTTTGTTAGGGACGGATTGCCCGCAGCAGCCGGCAAGCGGTAGGCAGACAGAGCCGGACAGATATATTTTCTCGGGAAACGGAGCAAGAAGTAAAAAATAACAGGGGGACGAAGGAATGATCGACAAAGGTGAAAAAATAAGTTTTGCGGAAAGAAAACGTATGGCGAAGGCGCATTTCGCGGATTTTAGACGGGAAACGAAGGCGCGCTGCAAGGGAAAAGGCGGGCTGGCCCTGCAGCTTTTGATCATCGTGCTGATTGTCGGTGTGCTTGCGCAGAGCAGCGGCATGATTCAAAAAATGAACAAGCTGTTGGGAGAGTCGGAAACGCGGGTTCACGAGATTTATGATGATACGGCGGTGATTGAAGCATATAAAACCGGTAATACGGATAAACTGAACGCGAAGGATCTGTTTGTCTATGACAAGTTGACGGAGGTCATCGACGAGGTGATTACCGAGGATATGTCGGATTATGAGAAGGAAAAGGCAATTTACGACTGGCAGGTCAAATGGATTTCCTATAACAGCGATAATCTCAATCCGATTATA
Source organism: uncultured Oscillospiraceae bacterium (assembly GCA_902462635.1). Lineage (GTDB taxonomy): Bacteria > Bacillota > Clostridia > UBA1212 > UBA1255 > Egerieisoma. The sequence continues at coordinate 1,166 of CABQCN010000418.1, read as the reverse complement.
GACGGGCAGAATGAGACGCATACACCTTATGGGGTGTTCCGCACGCACAACGCGATTTGTGTGGGAAACGCAACGACGTTCAAGTTGTTCATGGACGCGCTTGGGATTCCATGCAAGATCATTCATTCGACGCAGAACGGCGAGCACGCGTGGAATGTCACGCAGCTGGACGGAGACTGGTACCATGTGGATGTGACCTTTGACGGGTCTTACAACGGCATGCCGGGCTACAGCTATTTTAATGTGCCGGATTCCATCAAGGATGATGGTTCCTGGCCTTGGGATCACAATCAGATTCCGGCGGCGAACGGTACGAAGTATTGCTATCTCTACACAAACGCGGTTGTCGTGGACGATTTTTATGAAATTCCGGCGGTGCTGCGCGATAAGATCGAAGAGAAAACGCGTGTGGCCTCCTTTATTCTCAAAAATAATCAAGGCTTTATCCGCGATGTCGCGAATTATATCGCGAACGGGATGATGGTCGAGAACGGTTATCTGTATTTTGACGACGCTTATTCTCTCAACGGACAGGTCGTTTATAAATTCATGATCGAGTACAATGATAATACAGTGACAGACTCTCTGACACCGGAGGTGACGGCGCGGCTCGATGAGATGCTCAACGAAGCGAATTTTGGCGGTTTTGAAGATGGGGCCGACGATACGTTTGACGGGAATTTTTATGCGAATACCGACAGCAGCAACTTCGCGGAGAAAGCATCCGCGGAGAACGGGTACGCGGGTGAAACGTCAGGTCGCGGAAACGACGCGATGGCAAAGGCCGAGGCTGAGATTTGGGACAGCGCGGTTGTGAAATAGAAATTTAAACGGAAGGCAGCAAAAGCGAATATGGTATTCAGCAGTTCAGTGTTTTTTATGGCATTTTTGCCGGTAACAGTTTTTATATATTTTTTGATCCCGGAACGATTTCTGCGTGCGCGAAATCTCTGGCTTTTAGCCGCCAGCCTGCTTTTTTACGGCTGGGGAGAGCCAAAATACATCGCGGTCATGGCGTTTTCGATCGTGTTCAATTACGTGTTTGGGCGTGTGATCGGGCATCTGCGAGAGACGGCGGATCGGGAAACCACGCTGCCCGCGGCGGAGGACAATGCGAAATCTTTGACCGGAGACCGCGCCGGCGGTGACGAAAACGCGGCGGGGCA
>CABQCN010000417.1 GCA_902462635.1 uncultured Oscillospiraceae bacterium | reverse complement strand
TAAAGCCGGTCAGCAGATGAATCAGGCAAAGCAGCTGCGTGGATTGCCGCCGGATCCGAATGCTAGTATCATCTATCTGGTTCTGGCGATATTCGGCCTTAATATCGTTTCTTACGCGATCATTCAAAATGATCTGAACACGTTTTCTGCCATGAACGGACAGAATTGAGAAAAGGAGAAGCCGCGGTGGGTTCTGCCGCGGCTTTTTTTGATGAAAGAACGAATCCGTAAGATTTTAACGCGTATATTTTTTATTGTCACGGCGGGCGCGTTCTATGCGTTGTTTTATGCACGGACAGGGATTGGCATTCCGTGTCCGCTCCGCTATTTTACCGGTTTAAAATGCCCCGGCTGCGGTGTTACGCGGATGTGCCTTAGTCTGCTGCGGGGGGATTTTGCTGCTGCCTGGAAATATAACGCCGTGCTTTTGTGCGTTTTGCCGTTTTTACTATTTCTGCTGTGCTGGATTGCATATTGTTATATCAAAACCGGAAGCGTACGGTACCCGCGCATTGTTAATATTTTATTATATGCTATAATAATAGCGCTGCTCGTTTTTTTTGTCGTACGGAATATTACGGAACATCATTTTATGAATTTGTTCCTGCGGATAAAGAATTTTTTATAAGGGCGGGATCTGATTGGACATCTTGATACATGTTTTAATCGTTTTAGAAATGATAATCGTAAATATCCTGGCGGTCCACACCTGTTTCAGACGCCGGAAAACAAGACCGGTTCTGTTTTTTTCTCTGTTTTTCTTTACATTTTTACTGATTTCGCTTTCGTATTTGTTTTTACGGCGTTCTTCCCAATTCGGGAACGGGAACGGTTTATTTGTTTTGGTCGGATTTCTGTATCTGCCTCTTTTCCTGTGGCTGTACCGGGAGCGTTTTATCAGGATTTTGAGTGTGATTTGCACTTCCTGGATTTATACGATGTTTGTTTTCGTATTGTCTATCCATATAGAGAAAATGATTTTTCACGGAGACGTACACACCCACATTGTCTTATTGATCCAGACGCTTCTCTATTTTTTCTCCGCCGTTCCTTTTTTACACGTGATCCGTACGAAATTTGTCCGTACGCTGCAGTGTATTTTACCGTTGACGGAAAAATATTTGGCGGCAAACAGTATTTGCTGGTTCCTGACGGTAATTCTTGTAAATCTTTCTTATATTTATCCTGCTGTTTATTTTTTGAAAGTAGTCTGCCTCGCTTTTTTACTTACGGATGTTATATTGAGTTTCATGCTCCTATATCATATTGTAACTGTTTCGCGTACAATGCAGAACCTTAGAAAAGTCATGCATATCGATCCTCTGACGGGGCTGCCGAACCGGGCGGAATTGTTTGACGACGCACAGTGTAAAATAGAAATGCATGCGCCGTTTTCCGTTATTTTTATGGATTTGGATCAATTTAAAAGCGTGAATGACCGGTACGGCCATTTGGCCGGAGATCGCTATCTCTGTTTTTTTGCGGAGAAAGCGTCCGAAAGACTCGGGAAAAGCGGGAAATTGTATCGGTTTTCCGGGGATGAATTCATCTGCATTTGCGATTGTAACGATAAAGAGGACTTTATTTGTTATATCGTGTCGGGAATCCCTCCGTTCCTGCCGCAGTCCGAAATTCCTTTTTTAGGCGTAAGCTATGGGGTCGCCGATTATCCCAAGAGTTCTGAGTCTTTCGACCAATTGCTTCATATCGCTGACGAGAACATGTATCGCAATAAGAATTCCATAAAATGAACGCGGACTGATTCGGGTAAAATAAAATCGGCGCGTTCGTCGAAATTCGACGGACAGGG
>CABQCN010000416.1 GCA_902462635.1 uncultured Oscillospiraceae bacterium | reverse complement strand
CGGGACTCAGCGTTGCGGCCGATTCTCTTTCCGCGATCAAATATGCGAAGGTTACGCCGGTTCGGGGGGAAAACGGTCTGGTCGTAGATTTTATTACGGAAGGGGAATATCCCTGCTACGGCAACGACGACGACCGCGTAGATCGGATCGCCGTGGAAATCGTAGATAAATTCTACGAAGAACTCAGGAAACATCCGCTTTACAAAAACGCGCGTCATACGCTTTCCGCCCTGACGATTACTTCGAACGTCATGTACGGGAAGAAAACAGGTACGACGCCCGATGGCAGGAAACAAGGGGAACCGTTTGCGCCGGGAGCAAACCCGATGCACGGGCGCGACCGCAGCGGCGCGCTGGCTTCGTTGAATTCTGTTGCCAAAATTCCATATTCCCGCTCCTGCATGGACGGCGTATCGAATACGTTCAGCATCCTTCCGAAAGCGCTCGGGAAAACGCTGGAAGAACAGATTCAAAACCTTGACGATGTACTGGATGGATATTTTGCGCAGGGCGCCCATCATCTCAATGTGAATGTTTTGAACCGGGAAATGCTGATCGACGCCATGGATCACCCGGAAAAATATCCTACGCTTACGATTCGTGTCTCCGGATACGCCGTAAATTTCAATAAGCTGAGCCAAGCGCATAAGCTGGAGGTCATCAGCAGAACATTCCATGAGCAATTATGAACCCGGGGAAAAAACCGGCAGGGTCAATACCATCGAAACGACCGGGCTGGTCGACGGTCCCGGCGTCCGTACGGTCGTTTTTTTACAAGGCTGCCCGCTCCGCTGCAAATATTGCCATAATCCGGAAACCTGGGATCCGGGAAGAACGGTGCGCGAATATACGCCGGAACAGCTGGCGGCTTATCTTTTTCGCTATAAAAATTACATGAAACACGGCGGCGTCACCTTTTCCGGCGGAGAGCCGCTTTTACAGGCGGAATTTTTAGCGGAGACCTCCGTTCTTCTGAAAAAGAACGAGATTCATATCTGCCTCGACACCGCGGGAGCCGTCTCGCGGCATCCCGCCGGCGAACGCGGAATGCTGCCGCTTCTGGAGCATACGGATCTGATTCTATTGGATATCAAAGCGGCGGATCCCGTACGGTACCAGGAGATCACCGGAAAGAGTATGGATGCGTTTCTTGCATTTTTAGATCTGGTACAGCATAAAAATAAAAAGCTCTGGCTGCGCACCGTGATCGTACCGGGCATCAATAACGAGCCGGCGGAAATTGCAAACATTCAGAAGTTTGCCGGGAAAATAAAAAACGTAGAAAAAATCGAATTTTTGCCGTATCATACGATGGGCGTCCGAAAATACGCCGCCCTTGGCATGAAATACCCGCTGGATGGTACGCCGGATCTCAAAGAGGAAGAAATACGGTATCCGTAAATCAGCGGTGAAAATTATTTTCCGAAACCGCTTGACAGAGGCATCTTGTTACTGTATTATTGTATTAATACAGTAACACAAACTGTATATCACAACCAGAAAGGAAGGGATCGGAAATGTCATGGAACCTGAACGCCGCGGCGCCAATATACCAGCAAATCGAAGACAAAATAAAAAACGATATTATCAGCGGCAAGTATCTGCCGGGCCAGAAACTTCCAGGAGTAAGGGATCTGGCAACGGAGGCGTCCGTCAATCCCAATACGATGCAAAGGGCGCTTACGAATTTAGAGCGGGATGGCCTTATCATTACGTTAGGAACAAACGGGAGAGTCGTCACATCCGACCTCGATCTGATCGAGAAAGAAAAAGAAACGCATTTCTACGGGATTACCAATGAATATCTTATGAAAA
>CABQCN010000415.1 GCA_902462635.1 uncultured Oscillospiraceae bacterium | reverse complement strand
CGTTTGCCAGATGATTGTATGTACTGCCTATCGTCAGGGAGGTCAGATACAGCTACCCGGTGGTAATGTCCGCCGCGGCCACTCCGTACATGTTCCGGAATTCATAGACCGCCGCGATATAGTTATTTCGTTTCTGAGACAGCATCTGCTCGTCCGTCACGGTGCCCGGCGTATAGATGCGCACAATATCGCGTTTGACAATGCCTTTCGCAACCGACGGATCTTCCAGCTGCTCGCATACCGCCACTTTATACCCTTTCGAAACCAAGCGGCCGATATAGGAAAGCGCGGCGTGATACGGCACGCCGCACATCGGCGCCCGTTCCGCCAGACCGCAGTCTTTCCCCGTCAGAACGAGTTCGAGTTCTCTGGACGCAACCTCCGCGTCCTCGTAAAACATTTCATAAAAGTCCCCGAGACGAAAGAAAAGGATGCAGTCTTTGCACCGCTCCTTTATCTCAAGAAATTGTTTCATCATAGGGGTCGGTTCCGCCACGTAATGATCTCCTTCCGCCGAACGCGTAAAATATCAGTGGCAGCCGCCGCTGTCTCCCGTAATAAAATGCTGTATGATATCGTTGATCGTACGCATCATCGTTTCGAAGCCCTTCTTGCCGTCGAAATAATTCTTCGTAATTTCATATTCGTTGAGTTCTTTTTGCTTGTCCATCAGCGTGTCGCGGATCTTCTCGAGTTCGTCCTTATCCATATCGTCCCGCGAACCATGCACCAGCTTCATCTGGAGATCCTTAAAATCATTCATCAGTTCCTGCGCCTTCTCATCCTGCATGAGCGCAAGCTCCGCGTCCTGCCATGCGGTAAACTCCGCGCTTTCCTTAATTGCCTCTCCAAGGGCGGAAGCTGCTTCTACATAATCCATATTCTATACCAACCTTTCTGCGTAAATCCGTTAAAAAAACTTCATAAATATTATGTGCCGATACTCTATTATCATACCATAATCCGCCGCTTCGCACAATCTTATTTTGACAGCACGCCGCGGTATCCGCCCGCGCCGTAGCGGAGGCATTTGTTGACGCGCGAAATCGTAGCGGTAGAGGCGCCCGTCTTCTCTGCGATGTGATTAAAGGTTTCCCCCCTGCTCAGCAGCACGGCCACCTCCAAGCGCTGCGCCATGGCATTGATCTCGTTGATCGTACATAAATCTTCAAAAAAGCTGCGGCATTCCTCTACGCTTTCCAGCGATAAAATCGCCTCAAACAAGTTGTCCTTTTCCTGTTCCCTGCTTTTCTCTTCTTGCATCCCGCATGACCCCTATTTTAATATTGTTGATTATAATTGGCAAAAAACGCTTTTGTCCGCTCGCTTTTCGCATTGCCGAACACTTCCTCCGGCGTGCCTTCCTCCTCGATCACGCCGTCTGCCATAAAGATCACTTTATCCGCCACATTTCTGGCGAATTCCATTTCGTGCGTGACGACGATCATCGTACTGTCCGAGGACTTGAGACTGCGGATGACCTTTAAAACCTCGCCTGTCAGCTCCGGGTCGAGCGCGCTCGTCGGCTCGTCAAAGCACAGGATTTCCGGCTTCAGCGCCAGCGCCCGGGCAATTGCAACCCGCTGCTGCTGCCCGCCGGACAGCTCGCACGGATACGCTTCGGCTTTTTCGGAAAGGCCGACCTTCTCCAGGAGCAGCCGCGCGTTTTCTTTCGTTTCTTTCAGAAGATTCGCCTTATTCGCTTTATAATCCCCGCGTTCTTTCAGCAGCAGGGACGGCGCGAGCATGATGTTCTGTAAAACGTTGTATTGCGGAAACAGGTTGAACGACTGGAATACGAGGCCGAAATGCAGCC
>CABQCN010000414.1 GCA_902462635.1 uncultured Oscillospiraceae bacterium | reverse complement strand
CGAAGCCGCCGCGGATATTGATCTCCGCGGAATTATCCGTGCTGATTTTATCCTCCGTACCTTTGAACTTACGGATATAATTTACCATTTGCAGATAATAATTATCGCCGAAGCCGCCGCGCATCGGCTCCGTATCGCGGCTCGCTTCCATACTTGCGGTGTCGATAAAAACAATCGGCTGTCCCGATTGCGCGGGCTGACGCTGCGCGATCCATTCGTTCCATCCGGTGATAAAGATCATATCCGGATCGTTCTGCAGCGCAAAATTCCATTGTTCCGCAAAATTGAATCCGTATTGCACCGCGGCATCATACGTTTTGATGACGCCATCGGAATAGCTTCTGGTACGGTCTGCGCTGCCGTACCAGGAAGCGCTCATTTTACACGTGGCATTGTGCTGCGCCACGGAAACATTGATCAGCTTTTTGCCGTTAAAGGTATAGATCGCGTCCTTTGTCAGAGAACGATGGAATTCCATCCACGGAAATCCGTCTTCCTTCTTCTCCCATTCGTTCGGCCACTGGGTTTCTTTAATCCGGAAGAAATCGCGGACGGTACTGCTCGCTTCGGCGGATTTGCCGATGATCATGGGTTTTCCTTCCCAATTGAACCATAAATGGGCGTATTCCGGATGACTCTTATATACTTCGTCGTAAAGAACGTCCATGGTTTTGGAATGCGTATTCGTATAGAATACGATTTGGGGCACATCCCAGCCTTCTTGATAATATTCGTCGAGAATTTCCAGCATCGCCAGTGCGTTGGCAACGTACGTATTGTTTCCGCCGCCGCTGTTGGTGACCGGCTTCGTCGTCGGTTTTCCGTTCGCGTTCGTCGTATCAAACACCAAAAAATCGACGTCCGCGTCCGTCAGCATCTGCACATGCTTGCGGATCACCCAGCGGTCGCTCGATACATAATATCCGAACAGCGGTTCTCCCCAGAAATGGAACGTTCCGACATTTCCCCATCTGCTTTCGTTCCACAGCGCGTCGCTGTATGTATTGATAATTTTCGTGTTGTCATAAAGATCGGTCCCGTGCGCTCCCATCCATAAGAAGTAGAACAGACCCACATATTTTTCTTTTTTCGGCTGGCTGACCGTGCCTTCCAGGCTAAGCACCCGCCCGAGCGCATCGGTACCGCCATAGGAAGTGGAATATTGCGTCACCTGATTCTGGTATTCCGGCGAGTCAATCACCGGAACCGCCGTTCTGTCCGGAAATACAAGATCCCATTCCGCCAGGTACTGCAGAAGCATCCCCGTATCGATGCCGTTGATAGCGTTATCGCCGTTCAGGTCCGAGGCGGCCTTATTGACCGTAACGTCCCACTCCGCCAGATACTGCAGGAGCAGGCCGGTATCCCGGGCGTCCACGATCCCGTCGCCATTGACGTCGCCGGCAAGATAGTTCTGTACATATTCCGAATTTTTGGCCAGACCTTCGAACGGTTCCGAATAAAACATCATCGCCGAAGTCAGCGTAACACAGAGGAATAATACAGCAGATAAAAGTTTTTTCATATTTTTACCACCCATTAAAAAATAATGTTTACATTTTAACATAAAATCGTTCGTCTGACAATCCTCTTTCAGCCCTGCCCATCGGATATCTTTTTCTTTTTATAAATAAAATAGCCTGCCGCAGCGCCGGCGGGGATCAGCAATAACAAAAGCAGCCACCATTTACCCGCAGACGATGCGCCGTCCGTCGCAGAAGCGCCTGGCGTCGGCCGTGCGGAATCCGCACCGTCCGGCGATTGTTGAATACAGGAAGCGGTCTGGGACGAGGCGCCGCCGGGCGATGGAGTCCCCGGTTTCT
>CABQCN010000413.1 GCA_902462635.1 uncultured Oscillospiraceae bacterium | reverse complement strand
AAAAGATTCCACAATGGGAAGCCCCGTGTCGAAAAAAATTGACGCGGTTGTTCAAATCCGCGCAAAGGAATATTATGAATACCCGCATGCCATGAAGATGCAGGCGGCCGCAGCGGTCGGAAAGATCAATCAATATTATAAAGGCAGCGGCAAGAATATTCTTCTGTTAACGCCCGGAAGAATCGGAACCTCATCTCCGGAGCTGGGCGTACCCGTTCATTTCTCGCAAATTTCGGGCTTTTGCGGAATTTGCGAGGTGTCTGATCACCAATACGGACACAGGCCGGATTTGAGCTATGGAAGTCACATGTTTCAGGATCTTGTCGAGGCGGAAATCATCTATACGGCGATTCTTAACGATCAAAACACCCTGCATTTTCAACCGGCGTTATTTGAAACGCTTAAAAATTATTTTCCGGAAATCTGCCCTGACCTGCCGGATCTGAAAGAGATGTTCCTTGTAACCGAGCCTGAGCATCTGCATTATTATGTGGATACGCTGGACGGGCATGCTTTGTGTGGGATCAATTAACGCGCACATCGGCGTTCGTTACCCGGTTGCGTTCATAACAACCGCTGCGTCATTGAAGGAAGCGCTGTTTTTGTTATAATACAGGTAGAATAACAATAAAGGAGAAGTGCCATGTTGTATTTATCTGAAAATATTAAGAGATACCGCATCCTGAAAAATTTAACGCAGGAAGAGGTTGCCGGGTATCTTAGGATTACGCCGCAAAGCGTTTCAAAATGGGAACGGGGCGAAAGTTATCCCGATATTACTTTTTTACCTGCACTCGCAAATATATTTGAAACAGATATCGATACTCTTTTTGGTATGGATACGGTTCGGGCGGAAGAAACACGTTATAATATCCATAAAACAGCGAATGCGTATCAACGTGCCGGCGATTACCGTTCCGCGGAGAAAGTTTACCGGGATGCCCTGCTTCTATATCCGAACAAACCCGATATGATACTTGGTTTGGCCGGCGTATTGGCGTTACAGGGAAATTCGGAAGAAGCGGTTGAATTTATGGAGAGAGGTCTGCCTCTTTCTGTCAATGAAAAACAAAAGTCAACCGCCCGTGCGGTTCTTTGCTTTTTATATCTGAAATGCGGAAAAGCAGAAAAAGCAAACGCGGTTGCGGCAACGTTACCCCACACAAGAGAAAGCCGCGAAGTCATCCAGCCGCTGATAGCAAAGGGGTTGAGCGATGATGAAATAAAGAGAAACATTCAGAATCTTTTATTCGGAGTCCCTGCGTGAAAGGTTCAATCATAACGGGAATATTGATATAGCGTTTGCGCGCGAATTGCGACAAGTCTATTCACATTATAACCGAACCGGACGAACAACTAAGGAAGGGCATAAACTGAAAAGTTTATGCCCTTCCTCATGGTGGAGATGATCGGGATCGAACCGACTACCTCTTGAATGCCATTCAAGCGCTCTCCCAAGTGAGCTACACCCCCGCGCTCTGCAAATAGTAGCACATTCCGCATAAAATGTCTATAGAAAATTTTATGCGGAAATAAAATTAAAAAAGCGAACGAAGCTGTTCGAACCCGGCGCGGTACCGTTTGAATTTCGTTTCGTAAAAGGAAGCGGCCTTCGGATCCGGAAGCAATGTTTTCGTATAGCGCACCATTTTCCGTGCTGCGGACGTCAAGTCAGGGTAATACCCGCAGCCCACGGCGGCAAGCATCGCAGCGCCGATACAGCAGGTGTCTTTTTCTGCGGGAACCTGGAGTTCGCAATTTGTAATGTCGCAGGTAATTTGGCTCCAGAGGCGGCTTTTGGCGGCGCCGCCGACCCGTTTCAGTTTACGGATATCC
>CABQCN010000412.1 GCA_902462635.1 uncultured Oscillospiraceae bacterium | reverse complement strand
GATAGAATTCTGCATTCGGAGGAGGAGAATTAATGGAAACGATTATGGAAATCAAAGGAATTACCAAGAATTTCCCCGGAACGGCAGCGTTGAACAATATCAACCTTGTGCTTCCGAAAGGAAAAATTATCGGCTTGCTGGGGCCGAACGGCAGCGGAAAGACGACGCTATTGAAACTTGCCGCGGGATTGCTCGTACCCACGTCCGGCCGGATGGAAATCGGGGGATACGCACCGGGAACGGAAACAAAAGCGCTCGTTTCCTACCTTCCGGAGCGGCCTTATTTCAGCCAATGGATGAACGCGGAACAAATGATCGATTATTTTGAAGATTTCTACGGCGATTTCGACCGCGCGAAGGCTATGGATATGATGATGAAATTAAACATCAATCCCAAGGCGAAAATGAAAACGCTTTCCAAAGGGACAAAGGAAAAAGTACAGCTGATTTTGGTCATGTCCCGCCATGCGAAGCTTTATTTGCTGGATGAACCGATCGGCGGCGTCGATCCTGCGACGCGGGACTATATTTTAGAAACGATCATCTCGAACTATGCTTCGGATTCCACCGTAATCATCTCCACGCACTTGATTTACGATATCGAACGGGCGCTCGATGAATTCATATTCATCAACAACGGAAATATCGTGATGTACGACTCCGTAGATGCGGCCAGAGAGAAAAACGGTAAGACGATCGACGAATTATTCAGGGAGGTATTCAGATGTTAAAAAAGCTTTTAAAATATGATATGAAAAGCATGGTGCGGATGCTCGTGCCGCTTTCGCTTGCCGTGATGGGAACCACGGTCGCAGGTACGGCGAGCCTGCGCATTATGCAGAATGTGAATACCGGAACGAGTACCAGCTGGATTCTGACCAGTACGCTGATGATCGTTTTTATCTCCACGATATTGGCGCTGATCGCCTTCAGCATCTTTTCACAGATCCTAATCATGTACAGATATTACACCAATCTTTTCACGGATGAAGGGTATCTCACGTTTACGCTTCCGGTGAAAACGACGTCGATCCTGACGTCCAAAGTGATCAACGCCATGATCTGGAGCGCGTATTCTCTGCTGATTATATTTTTCTGTATTTTCATATACGTCGCCTTTGGAACGGCGGAGGGCAGCCATCTGATCAACAGCGAAATTTTCAGAGAACTCAAAGACGGAATCCGTATTTTGACGGAGACGTACTCTGCCGGAATCATTGTGAAATATATCATAGAGTTTCTCGTGTTCTTATTTGTTTCGCTTCTATATGGGACGATCTCGATCTATCTTGCGCTCACGATCGGTTCGATTATTGCCAAAAAGCACAAAATTCTCGCCGCGATCGGGATCTATTACGGTATCAATATGATCATGAGTCTCTTTATCACGATTATCAATTCGATTCTGTCTTTTTCGAACGTGTATCAATTTGATTATTTTGCAAACATTGCCGCCGACAAAGTCTTCGACATCGCGTTTTATATCAACGCAGGCTCTTTTCTGATCTTTTCGGTGATCTCGTATCTTATCACGAGGCAGCTGCTGAAAAACAAGCTGAATCTTTCCTGATCAGTCCCTGCAAATCGGAAATTCGAGGCGGCCGGCGGAAAAATTTTTCCGCCGGCTGTTTTTATAGCGTTTTTACAGAAGTTCTCATTTGACAAAAATTTACGTATGTTATATATTTTATACAACTTAATAAAAATTTTTCATATGCTTTTTCTGGTCAGGGAGGGAACATGGAAGCTGAATCCGAACGAAAATTATTTCGTAAAATATATAAAGAATACGAAAGCGGCATTTACTTTTTTTGCGTGACACTTTTAAAAACGCCTGCGG
>CABQCN010000411.1 GCA_902462635.1 uncultured Oscillospiraceae bacterium | reverse complement strand
CTGCGGACGCGGAATCTGTTGCTTCCCGCGTATTTCGCGACGCGTGCGAAGCCGGCCTCGCGCAGAAAGGCCTTCCGGAACTCAAAAAATTACTTTACCGGTCGGCTGTGGAAAAATGCCGTGAATTTTACAGCGAAAAAGAACCGCAGGAGTACGATGCGTTCAAAGACTTTTGGGAAGAAGACATGCACCGTTTTCCCGAACGGACACAGAAGCAGACCTTTCTGGATCTGACAAATTCTGAAATTCTGTATGAGAAAATCATCGCGCTGCCGTTTCAGCTGAGAAGCGTGATCCTATGTTTTTACTGGGCGGGCTGGAATACCGCCGATATCGCGGAAGCAGAGAATGTTCCGGAAGAAATCATTCAGAGCAGACTGTGGAATGCGGTAAACTTATTAGGAGGCGAAGAATTTTTATTACAAGTCCGTTCCGCGCTTTCTCAAATTCACAAAACGATCCGCGTCCCCAAACATCTCATCCCGCAAAGCCGGCCGGACCGTTACCGGATTCTGCTATGGATCGCTGGCTGCGCCGTCGTATTGGGCCTCGCTGCCGCGGCAACCGGGATTTATTTTATTGCGTCATATCAGAACAGCCGGAACCGTTACAATATTTATGACACCATGATTGCCGCAACCGCTTCTCCAACGTTCAAAGCAACCCTTACCCCAAAGCCGCAGCCGACCGATGCGGCCGGCCCCACTCCTTCCGGAACGCCGCGCGCAGGCGAGCGGCCGGTGGCCTCCAAACTCATTTATGACAACGATCGCTATCTGATCTATGAATACGATGGGAACACGGTCACGGCAAAAGACAGATACGGGAATATCATACTGGAATATATTTACAATGCGGAAGGAATCCTTCTCAGCGAAAAACGTTTCACGCTTCAGGAAGGGAACGCCATCGGAAACGGAATCCACATCATTTATGATCAAACGGGAAGAATACAGCGGAAAACGGAATACAACAGTGCAAGCAGCATCCGCTATGATGAAGTTTATGAATACAACGAAAGCGGCTTGCTTGTCAAAATTACGGCGCAATATACCGGTTATGAAGATCCAAGCATCACAACGTGCGAATACGATCCCAATGGTACGATCAGAAAACAAATCACCAAAACGCACACTGGCGACGAAATCGTATGCCTTTATAACGCCAGCGGAGCAAAGCTGAAAGAAACGTCTTACAGGGGCAGCAAGCTGAATTATAAACACGAATATGAATACGATGAAGACGGGAATTTATGGAAAAGCAAATCGGTAACGTTCCCGGCAACCGCCAACAATTACATAGACAGTTATGTAGTATATGATAAAACGGGAAAAGCCGTCGAAAGTTTTACCGAATACGAGGGAATTTATATCGGCAATTTCGTTACCCAATATCTTTATGATGAAAACGGGCAGGAAATCATGCGGCTTCATTCGGACCGGTATTCCAATGGGATCCGCTCTTATGATTTTAAAATCGCGGGATACGACGTCACGCTGTATGAAACGCTATACGATCAAAACGGCATTCCCGCGCCGTATCTGTTCGGAGAGACAGACGGCGAAATCACGGCGATCAGGGGCGGATATGAAAAAGAAATCGGCAGGCAGTTTGATTATACGTTCGATCATAACGGGAACGTATTGAGCCGGACGTTTTATGACGGGAACGGAGACGCTACCTATATCCAGAAATGCGAATATGACTACAGCGGCAAGAAAGTCAGGGAAGACCATTACGAGCAGAGTTATAACGGAATGACGCTCCTTTTAACGTGTACTTATGAATATGATGCGGCGGGGACTCTTGCAAAAATCAAGAAGGGTGAAAGCGAATATATCTATCAGGACGG
>CABQCN010000410.1 GCA_902462635.1 uncultured Oscillospiraceae bacterium | reverse complement strand
ATACGGATAAAGGCGGGAAGGCGGTTTTCCGAACCGATTATTTCTGGCCGCTTCCGGAAGATAAAGACTTATGGACGGTAGGCGTGGGGACGCTCCCGCACAAGATCGAATTCCATGTGGACGAAGGGACGTATGATTTGGAATTATACTGGTACGATACACGCCTGCATACGCACCGGATTACGGACCCTTCCGGCGTCAAATTCTCGGGATATGACAAAAATATCATTGAATTCGACGGGTTAAAAATCAAAGCCAAATCAGTCGGCAAAACGAACGTTACGGTAACATACGACGGCTGCTCTGTGGAATTTAAAGTATATGTGCGGGAATCGGGCTTCCCGATCGGAAAAGACACCCCCGATATCGTTTCTTTCCGTCCGGTACAGGAAAATATGACGGTTTACAAGAATCTTGCATACGGTGCGAAACACAAGCCACAAATCCGCGGTTATGTGGTATTCGAAGACGAAACCTGGGGAGAAGCGTATAATGATAAAACAGCTTCGCATCCGGACTATCCGGCGATGGTGCCCGCGGAAAAATATGAAATGACGTTCGAAGTAGCGGACGATTCGATTCTGCGTGTCGATAAAAAGGGAGTCATTCTGCCTAAGAAAGCAGGCTCTACTTCCGTTACCGTTACGATTACGGGCGGACACCGTTTTACCGTTACTGTAACGGTACTAGACGATCCGCCGGAGGAGCGTTCCTAAATAAATGGTTTTCCCGGAAAAAGAACCCTGCGCCGCAGGGTTCTTTTCAAAATCATTCGAGATAGAAATGCATCGGATACGAGAGATGACGGATCGTTTCGAGTTTATCCACCGTGATATATCCGGGCGGCGCAGAGAGTACATCCGGTATCCTGTTTACAATCGTAGCGCAGGTATGCTCGACTGTCGCAGGTTTTTTTACATAAAACGCCGTATCCGGTTCGCCTGAGATTTTCCAATCGCAAAGATCTCCGTCTTCAGGACCGTAAACTTTCCCGATACTCTGGGTTTCAACGATCGGTCCCTGAAACGTTTCCGTTGTTACAACGGCGCTCATACCAATGCAATTTCCTTTTTTGATCGTATCTTTCAGGGTCTCCGAATATAAATCTTTGTCATAAAAATACGGCACGCATTTCTGGCTTTGTGATTTGATCGTCCACCCCATTTTATTGCAGAATGATTCATTCGAATTCCAGACGTAACTTGGTTCCAATACGACAGGGTGCGCGATCCGCGCTTCAAATTCCTCCGGCGTGAGTCCGGCGCCATGCGCCTGTGCAAGCGCCAGCCCGTAATCT
The DNA here is from genome assembly GCA_902462635.1 of uncultured Oscillospiraceae bacterium. Taxonomy (GTDB): domain Bacteria; phylum Bacillota; class Clostridia; order UBA1212; family UBA1255; genus Egerieisoma. Next base: position 559 of record CABQCN010000410.1, on the reverse strand, counting down.
TCGACATTATAGCTTACGGCGCCTTCTATTTTACGGATCTGCTGTACGCCGCCGGCGATCAATGCGACCATATTGATCCAGAATATATCCTGCATCCCAGAGCCTGTGATCGTACACCCGTACTCCTTTGCAAGCCGATCCAGACGGTTTGTGATCGCAGAGGCCGTGGTCCAGGGATAAATTGCTTCTTCACAGGTAGTAATGATATCGATTCCCCGGACGGCGCAGCGTTCAAAATGGGGATAGACGTCCTCCATAAAACTAAATAACGTCAATACCGCGATATCCGCGTCACATTCCTCTAATACTGCATCCGCATCACTGCGGATTTTTACGCCAAGCGGAAAACCAAGTCCCGCATATTCGCCCGCATCCATCCCGACAATATCCGGATTCGTATCGATCGCGCCTACGATTTCTGCGCCTTATTCATATAAATACCGTAAAATATACTTGCTCATCTTTCCGCAGCCGTATTGAACAACGCGTATTTTCTCCGAATTCATAAAATCATCCTTTCTAAATTGTGTTTGACGAAAGATAGTATTCCCCGGAATCG
>CABQCN010000409.1 GCA_902462635.1 uncultured Oscillospiraceae bacterium | reverse complement strand
GGTCGAAATCTTATTATAAAATGCCGGAGCCGCTTGATTTTCCGAAAAAATACGCGCCGCCGGAAATCGGAATTTTGGAATTCGCCGCATGCTATGCCGAAGTACGAATGCGCGATCGTCTCAGAAAGAACGACAATCGCGAGAACATGGAACGCATTTTGAAGGTAGAGAAAGTAAGTCTGCGCGATAAGATGAAGCAAGTTGTGGCGAACGTCATCCGGCGGACAAAAGCAAAATTTTCCGAAATTTTTTCTTTTCAAAAGAGCAGCAGAGCGGAAATTGTGACCGGCTTTCTCGCGCTTTTGGAATTGCAGCGCCGGAAGAGAGTCCGGGCGGAACAAAAAGAAAATTTCGGGGAAATTGAAATTCTGCCGGGAGAAGAAATCGAAGATGGGGATTATGATTTTGCCGGCGACGGCGATTTAAACGGGGATTTTGAAGATGCAAGAGTATTTGAGTGAAGCATACAGTAAAAACGAAGCGGCGGCCGAGGCCCTGCTGTTTGCGTCCGGCGGCGTCGTAATGCCGGAAGACGTCTGTCTCGTTCTGAAAGTCCGAAAACAGGAGGCGGAGGACGTGATGGCGCGTCTGGCCGCCAGATATGCCGCGCGCAAGGGCGGCATCCTTTTGCGCAAGATACAGGGCGGCTGGCAGCTTTCGTCGAATCCCGATTATTATGAAGATCTCGGCGCCTATTTTCAGGAAACGGCGGCGGGAAATCTCAGCAGAGCCGCGATGGAAACGCTTACCATTATCGCGTACAACCAACCCGTGACGCGGGCAGGGATCGAAATGGTACGGGGCGTCAACAGCGACGGCGTGCTTGCAAAGCTCGTAGAGCGCGGCCTCGTAACCGAATGCGGCAAAGCCGACAGTCCCGGACGCCCGACGCTGTACGGAACGACGGCGTTATTTTTAAAAAGCGTCGGCATCGACAATCTCAGCGAACTTCCGGAAATTACGGAAGACGCCCCTATAGAGGCACAAACACAGGAAGGAAAGGGATAAATCATGAAAGAAGTTGGATATTATAACGGAACATTCGGCCCGTTGGAACAAATGCAGATTCCGATGCTCGACAGGGCCTGCTATTTCGGAGATGGCGTCTATGACTTCTCTCTGGCATACAACGGTAAAATATTCGCGCTCGACGAACATGTGGACAGGATCTACCGCAGCGCCGCCATGATCGATATCGTGATCCCGTATTCAAAAGAAGAAATGAAAGCGATCCTTCACGAAGCCGTATCGAAATCCGAATGCGAGCGCGTCAGCGTATACTGGCAGGTGTCGCGGGGAACCGCGATCCGAAACCATGTTTTCCCCCAGGAAGACGTCAGGGCCAATCTGATGATTATGGTAAAACCGGGATCCACGCCGGGAGAAGACGCCCGATTCCGGCTGATTACGCTGGAAGATACGCGGTATCTGCACTGCAACATCAAAACGATCAATTTGCTTCCAAGCGTCCTTGCAGCGGAAAAAGCCCGCAAGGCAGGCTGCGATGAAGCCGTACTGCACAGGGGGGACCGCGTCACGGAATGCGCGCACTGCAACGTGCATATCCTGCAGAACGGCGTCTTCCGTACGGCGCCGACGGATTGTTATATTTTACCGGGAATTGCCAGGCGGCACCTGATCGACATGTGCGGCAAACTCGGAATCCCGGTGAGCGAAACGCCCTTTACGCTCAAAGAATTGATGGACGCAGACGAAGTTCTCGTATCGAGTTCTTCTACTTTATGTATACAGGCTGTTGAAATCGACGGTAAGCCTGTAGGCGGAAAAGATCCTGCCTTGCTGGGAAAGATCCGCTCCGCGGTTTATAAGGAATTCAATGATTTTATGAACGGATGAGATTACTCCTCCGGCGCATACGCT
>CABQCN010000408.1 GCA_902462635.1 uncultured Oscillospiraceae bacterium | reverse complement strand
AACCGTGTTCGTGAACGGTTCATGGATGAGGACAAAAATCGGTTTATCCGTCTTTGCCGCCGTCTCCAGCTGTTCGTTAAACCAGTTATATTGCGCTTCCGAGATGAACACATCGTTGCAGTGATCGTTGCGGCTCGTCACTTCGGAACCGAGTACGATGACATACGAACCCTCCAGCTGGAACGAATAATACACGTTATTGATCGAATCATTACCGGAACTTAACTTTGCATATCGAATAAAACGATCCATCCAAGTGCTCGTCGGCGTGTTGTTCTGCGCCGTTCCCGGCACATACCCTCTGTCGTGGTTGCCGATCGCATAATACATCGGGATATCGGGCAGCACCGCGTTCTTGATCTCGCCCAATTTCTCATACTCCGCCTCGGTCCCGTTGTTCGTGTGATCGCCTACCGTAAGAATGGCCTTTGTCTCCGGAGAAATACTTTTGATGTCTTCCAAAGCCGCCTGATAATTTTCTTCATCGTAACAGCCTTGATCGCCTATCTGCATATCGCCGATCACATTAAACATATAAAGCGGTTCCTCCGCCGCCGACACGCTGGGCACCGCCCTGCTCCCGGTCACAACGACCGCTGCCAGAAGCAGTACCGTGAGCACGCTTGAAATGGCAGATAAACTTCTTCTGTTCTTCATAACACATTTACTCCTTTAATATTTATATTAAAACTTTCTGAAATGCACGTTCCATATTCCCCGCCAGGATGTCCTTCACAAGCGCTTCCGGGTAATTCAGGCGCAGCAGCGCTTCGCAGAGTTTTCCGAGATCGCGCGTGCCGGTAAACCCGCCGGGCAGGAAATCGATACCGTCGAAATCCGTGCCAATTCCCACATTCTTCTGGCCGCCGAGGGCCATAAAATGTTCGATATGGCGTAAGATATCCGTCAGATCCGACGCCGCGCCGTCGGCCCGCAGGAAATGATGATAAAAGTTGATCCCGGTTACGCCGTCTTTTTTTATGAGCACGCGAAACATCTCGTCCGTCAGATTCCGCGGATGCGGACACAGCGCCCGTGCATTGGAATGCGACGCGATAAACGGCTTTTCCGAGATTTCCGCCACATCATAAAATCCCTGATCGGACAAATGGGAAACATCGATCATCATCCCAAGCCGGTTCATTTCCCGCACGACCTCCTGCCCAAAATGCGTCAGCCCGCCGGCGTAATCCGCCTCCCCGTTCAGGCATTCCGCCTTCTGTACGCAAGTATCGCTGATCGCATACGGGTGATTCCACGTCAGCGTCATCAAGCGGACGCCTTTCTGATACAGCGTTTCCAGCTTCTGCAGATCGCGGCCGACTGCTTCGCCCCCTTCGATTCCCAGGATGACCTTCACGCCCTTATGAGCGGACGCAAGGTCCTGCCTCGTCTTAATCTGTTTCACTGCGGGATTTTTTGAAAGTTCTTCATAAAATCTGGCAATGTATTTTTCTACTTTCTCCTCGACAGCATCTCTTTCCGCATCCACCCACAGCGCAACAACCTGCGTAAAAAATTCATATTCCTGCGCCTGTTTAAAGTTGAAATGCCGCTCCGCATCAAAAAGGCCTTCCCCTTCCCGCAGCGTGGTAAGCGTATCGCAATGCCCGTCAAAAATGCCAAAAGCCATCTATAAAATCTCCTTTAAAGACTTCCTGTCTGTCACCGACATGCATGATAGCACAATCCATCTGAACTTTCAATAGACATCATTTTACAGAAATTTAACGTTTTTCCACAGCGCCTCCATACGAGGCGCATAAAAACAAAATCGGGATAAAATTCAAAAAATATCTGCTGCTCGACTCCCACAGCGCCAGAAATAAAATCAAACCGAAAACGGCAGCAAAAATCGCAATAACGGATCGATCGCGCCGCTTCA
>CABQCN010000407.1 GCA_902462635.1 uncultured Oscillospiraceae bacterium | reverse complement strand
GTAAGGAGTCCGTCCATTTTTTTGCGGATCGCCTGCATGTTTCGATAAAGCTCCGGTTTCTGCTCGCTCGCCCTGTTGTAACGATTACGATAACACCCATCTTCATGCAGCGGATCGGACAGCCGATGCGGCTCCGCAGCCAGGATCCGGTAAATGCCTGTAATAAAATCGTAAAATTCCCGCTGGCCTGTTTCGGAAACCGCCTGCGAAAGACAGCACGGCGGCGTTGTCTCCAGATAGAATTGCAGAATGCGTTCTTCCAGGCATGAATATGCTTTTTCCATTCCGGCGCTCCCCTCTTATTTGAAATCCCGGTCAAGTATGGCGTAAATATTCGCGGCAATCGTGTCGGGCGGAATGACCATGCCGCCGTAGTTGCCGGTAACACAGTTGAACGTATCGGGAAAGCATCCGTCAAACAAGCCGTTCGCATATGGTTCGTACGTTTCCGGCTTATTGTGCGGCATCCAGTTATCCTTCGTATGGTCGACGATCCAGCGGATCCCCGCGCCGGTGATGCCGCGGTGGAAAAGATTCCAGTCGATGGCCGGATCTTCCGCCGCCCAGTCGATTCCCCGGGCGCAGGACAGATTAAAAACATGCAGCACTTCCCATTGGACATGGTCGCGCACCCAGTTTGCAAAATACCAGTCGCTTGAGCACAGGCACGGTTTCGTATTATAAAGCATCGGGATCGTTTCCGGCTGCCACAGATGGGTAAACGGCAGCAGGCTGCGAATCCAGTATACGGCTTTCCGGCGGTATTCTTCACAGCCAAGCAGGCGAAATCCCTCGTAATAGGCAGCCGCCGCCTGTCCTGCCGCCAGCAGGTTGGGCGCATGCAGCGGCGTTTCCCAGTAGTCTCCTCCTTCGGGCCGCGTCATCGGCATACAATAATCCAGCGTTTTTCGCTCCGCCGACAGGAAATCGGTACGATCCGCCCCTTCCGGTAAAACCTTCGCCAGATCCAATAATTCCAGCGCCGCCGACACGCACATGCTCAGCGCCGTATCGCCCGCCTGCCCCATGGGTTCCGCAAAATCGCGCGCTACAATAAAATCATCTTTGCCTTTATGTCTCCCGTCGGGGTCGAACGGAAACGCGCCGTCCTCCCGCTGCCAGGACAGGATTTTCCTGCCGCGCCGGATCTTTTGCGCATTGTCTGCCGCGGCAGGCTGTTCAGCGCCCTGATCACACCAGGCAATCTGTGCCTTCAGCGCTTCCGCCAATTCGCCGCTCCGCTCGCGGACGTATCTGCGCAGGAAAGCCGGCACGCCCTTCGAATAGCCCTGCTGCGGGTTGCCGAAGCCCGCGCCTTCTTTCCATAAATTCGTACGGTAATGCAGCGCCATTTCCTCCAGCGCGGCAAGATAGCGTTCTTTGGTGTCTTCTTCGGGCGGCAGAGCCGGCACGCCGTGCCGTATGATCCAATCGCACAGCGCATCCTGCGCGTTTCCGGGGCAAAGAAAAATTTCGCTTTCAAAGCGCACCATTTGCCCATAATGCATTTCGAGCGGCGGATCGGCGAAGACCTGGTTTTCGCCTTGTTCATCCGCCGCGGACGGCACCATCAAGCCGAACAGGCTGTTATTCATTCGATCCACAAAATTCGGCACGGCAAATACCGGCTGTGCAAAATGCTTCCGGTAGTTGAACCAGCGGGTGGCCCATTTGACCGGATTCCAGCCGAGTCCGATGGCCATCCCGTCTTTTGAAAGCGTCATACAGGGAATCGAAATTTTATTCGGCACCGGCGCAAATTTATGGTACCAAGGTTCGCGGAACCAATCGCTTCCGCTCGACCATTCCGTCCCCGACAGCCATTCCACCCCGGGTAAAATCGCGTCGTCTTTTTCCGTCCCAAAAGAGCCCTCGCCTACTTTGAGC
>CABQCN010000406.1 GCA_902462635.1 uncultured Oscillospiraceae bacterium | reverse complement strand
TTATACAAGCTTCGGGCATTCCTCATGCGCTTTATAAGCGCGTATATACTCTGTAAGCCATCGATAATAAGTATCGCCGTGGCCGCCTTTCATGGGTTCAATATCCCTTGAAAACTCAGGCGTATAGTTATCCACGAACGCCGTTTCCCCATCCACGACAAACCGCTGTGCCGCCCATTCGTTCCACCAGGTGACGGTCACGATGCGCGGGCGGGCGTCGAACGCATTTTTCCACTGGCGGTAAAATGTTCTTCCTTCCTGCCGGCCAAGCGCGGTATCCGTGCACGTCATATAAGTCGCCTGCGCCGCAGTGCAGACGCAGATCTGCTCGTTGTTTCCGTCCGCGTCTTTGCACGGTTTATTCTCATGGCTCAGAAAACTCCATTCGCAAGGCGCCAGATTGCGGACGAGGCCCCACATTTTACGGACCTCGGTATATTTCGGCGGATCGTCCGTGAGCTTTGTCGTAATCGTAAACAATTTATCTCCCCAATAAACCAGTAAATCTTTGTATTCCGGCCTGCTGAAATGCTCGGCATAGAGCTTGTCGCAAACCGCATAGCCGAATTCCGGCTCCGTTTTATTCCAGGAAACCACGTAGGGCGTTTGGATGCCTTCGCTGCGCATTTCCAGCATTGTGTCCAGAAGCGCCTGCACGGGCCGGCGCAGCATTTCATCCCAATAATCCCCCGGTTTGCCGGTATCCCAATTCGGAGAAGCGTTCGTGTTGTCCAAAATAATAAAATCAATTCCGGCAGCCTGGAGCAGTTCCATATGGCGCCGGATAATCTTCCGGTCGTCGCTTCTGTAGTATCCGAGCGCCGGTTCCGACCAGAAATGGAATTGCCCGACCTGGCCCCAAGTATCCCGGCCGGCTAAAATTTCCGCGATATTTTTCGGAGCAGGACCGTTTTCCCGCACGATCGGATTGAACCAAGTGCTGTAACAAATTCCAACCAAATCTTTTTTGTCTTTGATATCGAGTCCGTAGTTCATTTTCCCACCGCGTCTTTCCGAAGCGCCGCAAACGCTTCTTTTGAATTTTGAATGGTTTTCCTATTCACGCAATATGCGAGACGGAAATACCCCGGATAGCCGAAACTCGTTCCGCTGACGATCACCAGACGATGTTTCAGCGCCAAGTCGCAGAAAGCCACGTCGTCCGCGACAGGTGACTGCGGGAATAAATAGAACGCGCCCTTCGGAAGCACACATTGGTATCCCGTTTCGATTAAAATTTCATACAACGCGTCACGCCGCTCCCGATACGCTTCCAGTCCCGCGACATCATCCAGATGGTCTGCTACGATTTTCTGGAAAATTCCCGGCGCGTTCACAAAGCCAAGCGTCCTGTTACAGAAAATCAACGCGTCCATCAGCACCTCGGCATCACGGAGCGCGGGATTGACTGCAACATAGCCGATGCGTTCTCCCGGCAGCGCCAGGGATTTACTGAAGGAATTTACGACAATGGCGTTTTTAAAAATTGCGCTCATGGCCGGCACGCGCACGCCATCATAAACGATTTTAACATACGGTTCATCGGAAACGACATAGATTGGCTGCCCGAAACGCGACTCCGCCTGCTCCAGCGCCGTATTCAGCGCTTTCAGGCTCGTTTCATCGTATACGGCGCCGCTCGGGTTATTCGGTGAATTTAAAATAATGGCTTTTGTCCGTTTGGTCAAAGCTTTTTCTATCGCGGGGACATCCAGTGCAAACGTGTCAGCCATGGCTGGTACGGAAACGATTTTCCCGCCGAAATTTGTGACATACCCCCTATATTCACCGAAGAAGGGCGCAATTGCGACGACTTCGTCTCCGGGATTCAAGAGCGAATCCATTACCACGGAAAGACCCGCCGCCGCGCCCGTTACCATCAGGACA
>CABQCN010000405.1 GCA_902462635.1 uncultured Oscillospiraceae bacterium | reverse complement strand
GCCCCTATTCCGGCGAAAGGATAAAAACCAGGACAGAGGAGTGTAAAAGGATATGGCGAAGAAGAACATGGTGGCAATGATACTGGCAGGAGGGCAGGGCAGCAGACTGGGACTTCTGACAAAGCATATGGCGAAGCCGGCCGTGCCGTTCGGCGGAAAATACAGAATCATCGATTTCGCGCTCAGCAATTGTTCGAATTCCGGAATCGACACGGTGGGAATCCTGACGCAATATAAACCGCAGATGCTCAATTCCCATATCGGGATCGGAACGCCGTGGGATCTGGACCGGGTACACGGCGGCGCCGCGATGCTTCCGCCGTATATGAGCGAGGCAGGCGGCGACTGGTATAAGGGAACGGCGAACGCCATATATCAGAACCTGAATTTTCTGGATGGCTACAATCCGGAATACGTGCTGATTTTATCGGGAGACCATATTTATAAAATGGATTACCGTAAAATGCTAAAGCGCCATATCGATGCGGGCGCAGACGCGACGATCGCCGTGATCGACGTGCTGCCGGAAGAAGCGCCGCGGTTCGGGATCATGCATACCGACGAGCACGGCGTCGTTACGGCATTCGAAGAAAAACCAAAAGAACCGAAAAGCACGCTGGCATCGATGGGAATTTATATTTTTACATATGAAAAGCTCAGAAAGTATCTGATCGCGGATGCGGAAGATAAAAAATCGAAAAATGATTTTGGCCAAAATGTCATTCCGGCCATGATCGCTGCCGGCGAGAAGCTCGTCGCTTACCGTTTCAGCGGGTATTGGAAAGATGTCGGTACGATTCGGAGTTATTGGGAAGCGCACATGGACTTGTTAAGCCCGGAAAAAGAAGTGAAGCTTTTTTCGAACGACTGGAAGATTTATACCGATACGGCGGCGCGCCCTTCGCAATATCTCGGCCCTGCGGCGCATTTGGAAAATTCCATCGTTACGGAAGGCTGCGTTATCCTCGGACAGCTGATCAATTCGATCGTGTTCCCCGGCGTTTTCGTCGGCAGGAATACAAGGATCGAAAATTCCATCATTATGGAAAATTCCGTAATTGAAGACAACGTCATCATCAGTAAAAGCATTTTACTGGATAACGTGTGCGTGAAGCCGCATAATGCCATTGGAAACGGCGAGGATATCGCGGTGATCGACAGCGGGAAAACCATCCCGTCGCAGGCCAGGATGGAGTAGGAGGTTTGAAAATGATTAAGGATTATATGGCGATTATCAATCTGGATGAAAACGAAAACGATATCAGAAGCCTTACCACGAACCGGCCGATCGCATCGATCCCGATCGGAAGCAGATACCGCGTCATCGACTTTATGCTCTCGAATATCGTAAACAGCGGCATCAAGAACGTCGGTATTTTTTCCAGTACAAACTCCCGATCTCTCACGGATCATGTGGGAACGGGCAAAGCGTGGGATCTGAACCGGAAAATCGATGGGCTGTTTCTCTTCAATCACGGTCTTTGCGATTTTGTGAATCACGATTCCAAGCTCCTCAAGAACAATATGGAATATATCTACCGCAGCAGCAGCGAAAACGTAATTCTGACCTCTTCCTATATGGTGTGCAATATGGATCTGACGGAAGTTGTGGACGCGCACGAGGCGTCCGGTGCGGAGATGACGGTCGTGTATACGGAGACGGACCGCGCGGATACGGAATTCATCAATTGTTACACTTTGGATGTGGAGAAACGCAGCGGCAGGCTGAAAGGCGTGGGCAAGAACATCGGGTTTAGCAAAAAAGCAAACATCTGTATGGAAATATTTATAATGAAAAAGGATAAACTTGTAGATCTAATCTATAAGAGCGCGCACAATATCAATTCCGGCAGTTTCTACAACATCATTTTCAACGATCTTTACAATATGGAAATCA
>CABQCN010000404.1 GCA_902462635.1 uncultured Oscillospiraceae bacterium | reverse complement strand
GGAATACTTGCGCCCGGCACCGTGGGAGGAGGAGCAGAAACTCGTTTCATTGCCGCGGCCCTCGACGACATAGCTATAGGATCCCATTGCGCCCGGTATGACTGCCGGTTCGCCTGCCCGCGCCCGCGTAGCGCCTTTCCGGTGCACCCAGACGTTTTTGCCATAATGGTGTTCTATTGCAGCATAATTATGATGGCAATTGATTTCCTCCGTATAGCGGAACGTGATATTTGTATATTTTGCGACCCAATTTTCCAGGATCGAGCGAACGGCTTCCATCATTTTCGCACGGTTTTCGGCCGCGAAATCGAGAGCAAGGTTCATCCAGCGGATATATTGTTGCCCTTCTTCCGTATCCGCAGGCAAAAACGCCAGATCCCATTCCTCCGGGATTCCGGAATGCCACTTCCGATTCAAATCACGGGCGGCATGATGAAAATATCCGCAGACCTGCTTGCCGAAATTGCGGCTGCCCGAGTGGATCATAATACCGAGATTTCCCTCGTCGTCTTCCTGCAGTTCGATAAAATGGTTCCCGCCGCCCAGCGTACCGATTTGGTAATAACCGGCGTCGATTTGCCCGCAAAGTTCGCGGCTGTCTTCGTACTTTTCCATGGATTCGCGCGCGCGGTCAAGTGCTGCGCAGCTTTGTATCTGCCGGTGATGACTGAAGCCTGTCGGCACATTACGCAGAATATCGCCGATGATCCCCTGAAACAGCGTGCCGCTTCCGGTCATAATGCCGCTGAGTGCCTCCACTTTGAGATCGGTACCGGTAAAAGCCATCCCGCAGCCGATGTCTACGCCGACCGCATTGGGAATGATGACGCCAAGAGCGGCGATTACGCCGCCGATCGGCATCCCTTTGCCGGCATGCGCGTCGGGCATCAGGCAGACCCATTTATGGAGAAACGGCAGACTGGCCAGATGGGATGCCTGTTCCATACATATTTCATCGGCGGACGTTCCTTCCGGCAGCCATATCCTGATCGGAAATTTTTCGTTTTCTTTTGAGATCATATACATCGCATCCATCTCCTTTGCGGTTTTACACAGCAAGTTTACCAAATATTTCTAATCCGATCATTTAAAAAAGTTTGCGAAGTTGCCGGAACACGATTTTTTTATTATAATAATGACAAGCGTTCTTATTGCAGGCGAGGAGCAAATATGGCAGGATTTTCGGAGCTGATTAAACGGTTTGATAAAATACGAGACTATATGCGTGATTTTTACGTGTATGGCTTTAAATCCCGCAACGATTTCACCCGGAAATCGTCCCGCACATACGATAACGAAAAACGCCGGATTGAAAGTTATTTAGGCGATTCTATGAAATGGGAGTATGTGAGCGGAAGCAAAACTTCTTTTATTTCGGTGGACTGCGGCACGATCCCGGTCAACCCGCTTTACGCTGCGTGGAAGTCCAAGAGCTTCACTGCAAATGATATTATGCTGCATTTTTATATTTTGGATATTTTACGGAACCGAACTATGCCGGTGGATTTGCTTACCGACGCGATTTGTGAAAACAGCGGCGTTCTTTTCGAGGTACAGACCGTGCGCAACAAATGCAGGGAATATGTCGATTGCGGCATCCTCACACAGGAAAAACAAGGAAAATCGGTTTTGTATGCAGTCTGTCCGCAAAACGTACCTGTTTCCCCGCAGCTTATGGATGCCGTTACATTTTTCCAGGGGGCGGCGCCGTTCGGAGAGATTGGCAGCTATCTTCTCGACAACGAAAACGTACGGAACGATTTGTTTACGTTTAAGCATTATTATATTGCCCATACGCTGGAAGACGGCGTTCTTTTTGATTTGCTGTCCGCAATCCGGCAGAACCGTTCGGTTTTGTTTGAAAGTCAAAGCGATCGCAGCGGGAAGACGACAGCCGTCCGCGTACTG
>CABQCN010000403.1 GCA_902462635.1 uncultured Oscillospiraceae bacterium | reverse complement strand
GCTCTTAAACACGCGCATTGCGCACAGCGCAGGGAAAACTATGAGCGCAGACGTCAATAACGAGCCGGCGAGGTTCATCGCCAAAACTATTATCACAGCACAGGCTATCGCCGTCACCGTGTTGTATGCCCCCGCATTTATTCCCGCCGATGCGGCGAAATTTTCATCGAACGTCACCGCAAATATTTTATTGTAGAACAGCAGATATAAGATCAGGATTGCGGCGGAAAGCGCAATACTCAGGTACATGTCGCTCCGGCTCACGGCGTAGATGCTTCCGAACAGGTAGCTGTTTAAGTCAATATTGGAAGAAGAAACGGAAACGACCAGCACGCCGAGCGCCAGCGCTCCGGAAGAGACGAGCGCGATGGCGGAATCCCCTTTCAATTTTCCGTTTTCGTTGACGCGAAGCAGCAGGAACGCCGTTACCACCACCACGGGAACGGCGACGCGCAAAGGCGCCACATTCATTGCGGCCGCTACGGCAAGCGCGCCGAAGCCTACATGAGAGAGACCATCCCCGATCATAGAATACCGTTTCAGCACCAGGCTCACGCCAAGCAGCGACGCGCAAAGCGCCACCAATACGCCCACGACCAGCGCGCGTACCATAAAGGACAAAGAAAAGATCTGACGCAGCAGCTCGAGAAGATCACGCATGGCCGCATCCCTCCGTTTCTTCGCGCCGCTCTGTTTCTGTAAGATGACGGCAGGTAGCGCATTCCAGGTAGCTTTCTTTGTCCCCGTAAAACGTCTCGTTTTTATGGAGATGCAGAATATGCGTGGCGTCGCGCAGCGCGCGGTCCACGTCATGCGTGATCATGATGAGCGTAATGCCATGCTGCCGGTTCAGTTCGGAAATGATCCGGTATAATTCGTCCGTGGCGATCAGGTCAAGGCCCGCTACAGGTTCGTCCAGCAACAGCAGCTTCTGCGTGGCGCAAAGCGCACGCGCCAAGAGCACGCGCTGCTGCTGTCCGCCGGACAGCTCGCGGTAGCAGGCATTTTTCAGCTGCGCGATCTGCAGCCGCTCCAGATTCTGCCGCGCGACGAGCTTGTCCTGTATCGAAAAAAAGGGCCGCAGTCCGAGACGGTTGATTCTGCCGGATAATACGACTTCCCACACCGAAGCGGGAAAATCTTTCTGGAGACCCGTCTGCTGGGGCAGATAACCGATTTCGTTCTGCTTCAGGCCATCCCCCATGGAAATACTGCCGCCCGCAACGGATTTGAGCCCCAGCAGCGCTTTCATCAGCGTGCTTTTCCCGGAGCCGTTCTCTCCGATAATGCAGAGGTAGTCTCCCTTCCGCACGGAAAACGACAAATCGGTGATTACCGTATGATTTTCATATGCAAGATAAAGATTTTTACATTCGATCAACATCATTTTCCCATCAGCTGTTTTTTACGATCGCATTTTCAACCGACTGCGCCATCTCCTTACAAGTATCGAAACAAACTTCCATATCATGATACAACTCCCGCCATTTTTGGATTTCCAGCAGGTCTTTTTCCTCCGTAAATAAATTCTTGACGGCGGTCCGGTAGAGCGTGTCGCCTTCGTGTTCGAACGCATAGAGCTGGCGGATCAGCGTCCGGATCACCTTCGATTTTTTAAAATGCTCGAATTCGTCGAGGACCTCGGCGGCCTTTCCGCAGCAATTCCGGATCAGCGTTACAAATTCCTGCATTTCCGGACGCAGCGCCTCAATATTGAACATCCACAGGCGGAACGCTACGTTTTCGATATGATCCGTGATTCTGTCGATATCGTGTGCGACCGCTAAAATGTCTTCGCGCTCGATCGGCGTGATGAAGGCCCGGTTAAGTTCATAAATAATTTCGTCATGTACCTTATCGCCTTCATGCTCGATGTCATGAATCTCGTCGAGCCTGGAGTACAGATTTTCCTTCGTC
>CABQCN010000402.1 GCA_902462635.1 uncultured Oscillospiraceae bacterium | reverse complement strand
TCGTGATCTCATCGGGCACTAAGGATCCCTTTGCAATATAGAGATCTGCCGTTCTGCCGAGCTCCGTATTTTTCCTGATATTATCTCTGAAGATTTCACCGGTGGAGATATGAGGAATTTTTAATATTTGGGATAGCTCCAGTGCCTGCGTACCTTTGCCTGCGCCCGGCGCTCCTAATAATATTAAGTTCATCTTTACCTCCACCAGCAATATTAATCCAAAAAGCCTTTATAGTTTCTCATCAGCAGCTGCGACTCGAGCTGGCGTACCGTCTCCAGCGCAACCCCGACAAGAATCAGAACCGTGGTGCCTCCGAACCAGAGATTAATATTTCCGATTTCAGAATTGAAATAAGAAGTCACTTTCTGGATCAGGGAAGGCGCAACCGCCAAAACTGCGAGGAATATCGCGCCGAACCAGGTAACGCGCGTCGAAGCTTTTTTAATATAATCCGCCGTCGGAGCGCCCGGCCTGAGTCCCGGTACAAAGCCGCCGTTTTTCTTCAGGTTATTGGCGATATCGACGGGATCGAAGTATACGATATTATAGAAGAACGTAAATCCTACGATCAGCAGCGCATATACGATAATATACGGCCAGCCCTGCCCTTTGGAAAAAGAATTGATAAAGCCGGTAAAGCCTTTCGTATTCCCAGATTTTCCGAGAAAAGCAACGATTGTGGCAGGGAACTGCAACATTGACATTGCAAAAATAATCGGAAGAACGCCGGAGGAATTGACCTTGATCGGAATATTGGTATTCTGTCCGCCGTAGATCTTTCTGCCGACGACACGTTTCGCATACTGTACGGGAATTCTGCGTTCTCCGCCTTCCATCCAAACGACTGCGATGATAACCGCCAGAAAAACGAGCAGAATCGCGGCGACGAGTATGATTCTGACATACAGTGCAGATTTCATGCTTTCGCCTTTAATAATATCGAACAACATCACTGCCGCGCTCGGCGCGCCCGCAACGATTCCTGCGAAAATGATAATGGAAATACCGTTTCCGATTCCCGTTTCCGTGATTTTCTCACCGAGCCACATCAATACCGAGGTACCTGCGGTAAACGAGAAGATTACGATCAGGAATGTAAAGACGTCGAATTTGCCGCTGTCCGCAAATACGTTGTATGTTGCAGACTGGATATTGAAATACATCATAATCGACTGGAACAGCGCCAGGCCAAGCGTGATATACCGCGTGATCTTACTCAATTTTTTCCTTCCCTCCGGACCTTCCTTCTGCATTCTTTCGAGCGCAGGGATCGCAACCGTAAGGAGCTGAACGATAATCGAAGCGTTAATGTACGGGCTGATCGTCATCGCAAACAGGGAAACCTGCTGGAACGCGCCGCCCGAAAGCATATCGTACAATTTGAACATTCCGTTATTGGAAAGCTGACTGAACGCATTGTCCGTCAGTCCGGGTACCGGAATAATACACCCTATTCTGAAGATGAGAATAAGCATGAGGGTCATAAACATTTTTTTCCTCAACTCTTTCACCTTGAAAGCGTTGACGATAATGTCCTTAAACTTCATCTTAAATCACCTCGGCCTTTCCTCCTGCTTTTTCAATTTTTTCAGAGGCACTCTTCGTAAAACGAGCAGCTTTAACTGTTAATTTCTTACTCAAATCGCCGTTTCCGAGGATTTTGACTCCATCATACAGCTTTTTAATAAGACCAGCTTCCGCAAGGGCGGCAGCGTCGACTACGGCACCATCTTCAAAAACGTCAAGAGCAGAAATATTCACCTCGGCGTAAACCGTTGCGAAATTCTTATTGTTAAAACCTCTCTTCGGCATTCTTCTGTATAAAGGCGTCTGTCCACCTTCAAAGCCGGGTCTTACTCCGCCGCCGGAGCGCGCCTTCTGACCCTTATGTCCTCTGCCGGCCGTTTTCCCGTTGCCGGATCCGTG
>CABQCN010000401.1 GCA_902462635.1 uncultured Oscillospiraceae bacterium | reverse complement strand
TATACCGGTACCGCATCGCACAGCAGGCGCAAAGCGTGAGCGTTCTTGGCTTTCAAAAACATGTCGACGAACATCTGTTTGTGTCTTTGCAGCTGGCTGCGTTTGCCAGGGAATATGAAACTTCGGAAGGAGCCGAGCGCGCAAAAGTAGAGTATATCACGAAAAGAACTGCGCAAATGGTCGTGGGACAGGCTGCGATTTTCCAGAGCTTTCCGCATGGGGATAAAGAAGTCCTGCGTAAGTTCAAAAAGTACGACGCGGATCTGAAGAAAACAAACGAAAAAATCTATCTCTGTTCCGGCTCGCTGAGTCCAACGCTCAGGATGCTGCGGAAATTCCGTTTTCGCTTTTACCGCGTGATCCTTTGGACGAGAGAGAAGGTCCGCCGTAAATTATGAAAATACGTTCTGTAAAATTCAATGTCGCCATGAATTTTATCTATACCGTTTCTTCGATCGTGTTCCCGATGATTACGTTCCCATACGTTACGCGGGTGCTGCTTCCTGAAGGAAACGGAAGGATCGCTTTTGCAACGTCCGTAATCACATATGTGACGATGATCGCTTCCCTCGGAATTCCGACCTATGGGATCCGGGCTTGCGCCAAAATTCGCGACGATCGGCGGCTGCTTTCGAAAACCGTACAGGAGCTTCTGATCATCAATACCGCTACCACGGTGCTTTCCTACGCAGCATTTTTGGTTCTGCTTTTCACAGTGCCTCAATTTGCAGAGGAAAAAACGCTGCTTGCAATTATGAGCATTAATACGATCCTCAATGTAGCCGGCGTGAACTGGCTGTACAGTGCGCTCGAGCAATACGCCTATATCACGGTCCGCTCCCTCGTATTTAAAATCCTTTCTATTATTTTAATGTTTGTTTTTGTAAAAAAACCTGCTGATTATATCATTTACGGCGGGATCACCGTGTTTGCCACGAGCGCTTCCAATATATTGAATTTTATCAACATCAGAAAATTCGTAACGCTGAGGCCGATGCGGGGGGAATATGATTTCCGGCAGCATTGGAAGCCGATCATGATTTTTTTTGCTTCCGCCGCCGCAACGAGCGTATATACCAATCTGGATACGATTTTGTTGAAATTTATTCAAAATAACACGGAAGTAGGTTACTATAACGCGGGGATTAAAATAAAAACGATATTGATCACACTCGTAACTTCCCTCGGCACGGTGCTGCTGCCGCGCCTTTCCAATTATGTGCAGAAAAAAAATATGGACGAATTCCGGCGGATCATTCTGATGACCGTAAACTTTGTCGTTATTTTTGCAAGCGCCATCACGGTTTATTTTATGATTTTTGCGCAGGAATCGATTCTGTTCTTGTCAGGAGCTGGCTATGAAAAAGCTGCGGCCCCTATGTTCCTGCTGATGCCGACGGTACTGTTTGTGGGGCTGTCCAATATTACCGGCATCCAAATCCTGACGCCGACGGGGCAGGAACGAAAGGTACTCGTCTCGATCGTCTGGGGCGCGGCGGCGGATATCGTTTTAAATATTGCGCTCTGCCCGTTTTTCGGTGCTTCCGGCACGGCCTTTGCCGGTGTAATGGCCGAATTTACCGTTCTTTTGGTGCAGTGCTGGTATCTGCGCGACCGGATCAGGGCGCATCTGCGGGACGTCAGCATTTTCAAAACGGGAGGTTCTCTGCTTGCGGCATCCGCCTGCGCGGTATTACTGAAAGTTTTCTTTTCGTTTTCTCCCTTCGTAATGCTATGCTGTTCCGCCGTTCTTTTCTTCGGCGTATACCTGGCAATGCTTTTGTTGTTGAAAGAACCTTTTATATGTGGCGCGGTGAAAAATGCACTTGCCAAGATCCACGGCAGGAAATAAAATATTTTACGGGAAAAGGGGCGTTTACTTATGGAAAATATAAAGAAGAAATATAAAAGCGATATCGAAATCGCGC
>CABQCN010000400.1 GCA_902462635.1 uncultured Oscillospiraceae bacterium | reverse complement strand
GCGGCCTGTACGAGCTCGGAGGCACGGTCCAGCAGATTCTCGAAAGAAATCGGTTTGCGTACAAAATACGCATTTGGAATATCATTGATCAGATACCGCTGCATGTCGTTGGAATACGCGGATGTGATGATGATAATCGGCCGGTATGTCAGTTCCTTCTGGAGCATTCGGATGACGCTGATTCCGTCAAGCGCCGGCAGCGTCAGGTCCATAATAATGATATCCGGCTTCTTCTCCTTCACGATTGGCAATACGATGTCCCCGCTGTACGCTTTCCCGCATAATTCCATGTCGTTCCGGTTTGTGATCCGGCTTCCGAGTTCATCTGCAAAGCTGACATCCCCATCCACGACTAAAATAGAATACCCTTCTCTTCTCACAGCAATCACCTTTCTCTTTCGTAAATAAATTTATGTCTTATTTGTAACGTCGGCGTGCTGTATCCTGATTCTCCGTGTACCGAGTAAGCCGCATTTTATCATACTTGCTCTGATTTTGTCAAAAAAATCACTATTTCCCGGGAAATACTCGTAATTTATCAAATTTTTTCTTGAAAATTCCAGATCACAACCAGTTTTTTTATTTTCTTACAAAAAATAACATAGCACCCAAAAATATTATAATTTTAGAAATTTATGTTTGACTTTTTTCGAAACGTATGATATGATCATGTCCAATAAGATCATGGAAAGAAAGGATGGGTAAATTTGACATCCCAGAGCGCAATGAAAGTGATCGCCGTGATCGGCGACGACGAATACTTCCAGAAAATCGCAAATAATATCGCGTCTTTTGAAGATGTGAGCTTGATCGCTTCTTCAAAAAACACGACGGATATCCTCGGACTATGCGAGCACCTGTCCCCGGATGTTTTGATTTCCGATTTATCGCTGGAACATGGTAAGATGAACGGCGTAATTCGCAAAGTCTGCGAAAATACCGCCAATCAGGTAAAAGTAATCGCAACGGCCTCGGATAAAGAGGGCGAATCCTATATGCCGCAGTCTATGCAAAACGGCGCGCAGTTGTTTATGCAGAATCTGGATAACCCGCGCGTACTTTACGATACGCTCCGCATGCTGCGCGCACGCAGCGCAAAACAAAACGCGGAGAAGCCGACAAAAACGGAATTATCCCGGATTCTCAGCGAATTGTTTCATAAACTGAAATTGCCTGCGCATTTTACCGGATATCATTATTTAAAAAGCGCCATCCTGCATACGACTTTACGCGAAAGCAGGCTTCCCGACATCTCCTCGCGCCTCTATTTAAAAATTGCAGAGGAATTCGATACGAATACGAGACATATCGAGCGCGCAATTTCCCGCGCCGTCACCCATATGAACAATGCCTGCGGCAAAGAATATATTCTTCGCATAATACTTGGTTATGAGGTAGACGCTTCGAATTACACGCTCAGTGTCAGAGAATTGATCGCGCTGGTTTCCGACCAGCTGCGCCTGCAATATTTTAACGAATGGTGAATCAGATCAGACGGATGCCGCCGATCAGAGGCAATTCCTTCGCCTTTCCCTGCAAGGTATTGATCAGGCCGAATAAAAAAGCGCCGAAGATAAGCAACCCCAGCAGCGACCATACGATCGTTCCAAAAACCGGGATCAACCCGATCAGGCTGCCGACAACATTGCAAACAACCGCCAAAATCAAAACAAGCAGACCTTGGTTGGCGTGAAATTTTGCAAATTTGGAGTTTTTCGGACATGCGACCAAAGGCAAAAAGAACAGAACCGGTATGTACGCCAAGGCGCAAATCACCTTATTGTCTTCAATATCCTTCGGATCGTATTCTCCCGTTGCGTCTTTTGTATTCAACACCGTCTCCACCTTGCTTTTTGCATTTTGGTACGCATCGTTCGCATAGCTGTCGTTCCCGTTATTTCCGTGATTCTCCGATGTGCTTTGACCCGTCGCTTCTCC
>CABQCN010000399.1 GCA_902462635.1 uncultured Oscillospiraceae bacterium | reverse complement strand
TTTAAAAACGTCTTCTACCGCCTTGCCGTCGAGGTACGGCACGGCGCCTTCCGGCGCGAGGAACACCACGTTGACCTCCGCGAAAGAAAATTCGGAAATATAATCGAATTCATATAAGCTGAATCCGAACTTACTCGTTCCGGAAGATTTCTTCAACGTCACT
This sequence comes from uncultured Oscillospiraceae bacterium, assembly GCA_902462635.1. Lineage (GTDB taxonomy): Bacteria > Bacillota > Clostridia > UBA1212 > UBA1255 > Egerieisoma. Next base: position 1,789 of record CABQCN010000399.1, on the reverse strand, counting down.
TTACATAGGTCTTCCTGATCCGCTTTTATAATATAGGAAGGACTTGCGAACCGGTCGTAAGAAAACGCCTTGACATACGTGATCGTCTTGCCTTCCACCGCTTCTTTCAATTTCGTTTCGTAAACGTCTTTTTCGACGAATCCCGTCATCACGACGTCCGTCTTCGCAAGGATCTCCGCGTATTGTTTCCTTTCGAACAGCGCAAGCACCTTATCCACTTCCACCGTATTCTGGCTGCTCTCATAATCGGAAAGCCATACGGAAAACAGAATGAGGCCGATCACGAGAAGGCAAAGGAAGCCCCCGATTGCATAAATATATATTTTCCAGAACCTGGATTTCTTCATCAATGTCTTGAGTTTACTCATTTCTTGGTCCTCTCTTGATCATTCGTACTGGCTGTTCACCTGATCGGCTCTGCCGACGAGAATCGACGTCGCCATTTTCCGCGGCCCGTAAAGAGACGCGCATTGCGTAATGATCTGCGGATCGTTTGCGGTTTCGGAATTCTGCGCCATATACGTGGAAGAACCGCCGTCCAGATTCGCTGCGTTCACCGCGCCGTAATTCATCATGATTTCGATCAGGTCTTCGTAAGTAGCTCCCATGCTGGAAGGCTGTCTTCCGTCGATCGTCAGAATCAGCATCGCCCCGTCCGCCCGCTGTCCGATTGCGGTTCGCGGATTCAGTCCCGCTTCCGTAAAGCCGCCTACCTCACAGGCTTCCCCGTTCATGACAAGATACGGCCCAAAGTTGAGCGCTTCCACAATCCCGCTGTCAAGAGCCTCCTGGCCCGTCATTTTACCGAGGACCATAATGCCTTGTTTATTGATCCCGATGATTTCATATTGCCGGCTCCGTTCCCCCCACATCAGGTTTCCTTTGGAAATCACGATTCCGCTGGAGTTTTCGCGTCCCGTCGGCACGCCGCCGTTTCCCTTTCCGGTATCGTAAAATCCGCCGCCGTTTACGCCGTACAGCGCATTCACATTCCGTACCATATCGATGGTAGAAACGCCTTCCCGGTTTTCGCCGTACGCCTCGGGCGTCCCGATAAATACCCGCTTGGGATTCTGTACGATCAATAATTTTCCTTTATACGTTTTTCCTTCGATATCGATCAGCTGTACGCTGTTGAGATCCGTTTTATCGCCGCCGGGATTTCCCGGATCGGAAGTTTAATCAATGTGGTATCGGTTTTGGAATCGCTCCCGATCACGGCATTGCCTTCTATAATATTCTTTACGGTTTCATCGGACAAGAACCAGGTGGCCAGAAACTTGCCCGCGCTCGTTTCCGTCACCGTCAGTACGAAACGGTCTCTCGCGGCTTTCGAAGGCCCGTGCAATACGATAAGATCTGCAGAAAGCGCAAGTACAACGACCGCAAGCAGCAAGGTAAGCACCGAGATCCCGATGCGGCAGAAGACTGCTTTCGCGCCGATCTTCTCTTTCTCCGGGGAAGGTTTTCTGATGCGCTCGGAAGGAGCGTTTCCGCGCCGCGCCGCCGGAGTCCTTTGCGCTGCCGCCGAAGTGCGGCGCGGCGGCGCGGATGGGAAGCTCCGCCTGTCGCTTGCGGAGGACGGGCGTCCCGCCGCCGGGTTTCCGGAACCTGCTGACGGACGGTTCGGATCGACTCTGTGTGTGTTTCGCCGCCGCGCTTGCCCGGAAGCAACGGGATCGGTTCTTTGCATCCGCATTTTTCGGATCCGCCATTTTTCGATATAGGCGGAAAGCTTGTCGATGACTTCCTCACTGCCTTTTTTTGTATAATCGATTCTTAATTTCAT
>CABQCN010000398.1 GCA_902462635.1 uncultured Oscillospiraceae bacterium | reverse complement strand
TGCCTATTGACAAGCAGACAAAAATGTCGTAAATTAAATGGCGTCCGGTCGTTCTCACCGGCAGAAGTTTGAATGGTATATTGTTTTATTGTGAGTGAACAGCGTTCACGAAGGGGTGCACCACCGCGGGTGTATTTTTTCGGGAACGCTTTTTTATTTGCAAAAGGAGGAATTATGGCAAAAATCAACGGAGAAAATGTGGAACTGGCAGCCGAAACGACAGTAGAGCAGTACTTGTTGGAACACGGATATTCCATAGACCGCATTGCGCTGGAATGCAACGGAGAAATCCTTCCAAAATCCAAATACGGAAATACGATTCTCCGCGAAACCGACGTGATTGAAATCGTAAGTTTCGTAGGAGGCGGCTGAATATGGGATTTTATTTTACGAAAGAAGAAATTCGGGAGGCACTCGTCCGGCGGCACTCCGCCCGGCTTCAGGAGAAGCTGGAGCGGGCCAGGGTCGCGGTGGCGGGGCTCGGCGGACTCGGCTCTCATGCGGCGGTTTTTCTGGCGCGTACAGGCGTAGGGCATCTTCACCTGATCGATTTCGATGCCGTGGATATTACCAACCTCAACCGCCAGCATTACAGCGCCCGTCACATCGGAATTTTCAAAACCGACGCCCTTGCCGAACAGCTGCGGGAAATCAATCCGTATTTGGATATCCGCACCGATCGGATCAAGGTGACGGAGGAAAACATTCCCCGGCTTTTCGGGGAAGAAGATATTATCTGCGAGGCGTTCGATTGTCCGGAAGCAAAAGCGATGCTCGCCTGCGGAATCCGGGAATATTTTCCGGAAAAATACTTGGTGGCTGCTTCCGGGATGGCAGGATACGGCGACAGCAACCGGATTCGTACCCGGCAGATCGGGCCGCGGTTCTATCTATGCGGGGACGGCGTTTCAGAAGTGAAAGAAGGCAGCGGTTTAATGGCGCCGCGCGTGGCGGTCTGCGCCGCACATGAAGCAAACCTGATCCTGCAGCTGATCGCGGAAAATTTATAAAAACAGGAGACGATAAAATGACGGTACATACGGAAAATGACAACTGGAGCGTGGGAGGGCATACTTTTTCTTCCCGATTTATACTGGGGTCCGGCAAATATTCCATGGATCTGATTCAGGCTGCGACAGAACGTGCCGGAGCACAGATGATCACGCTGGCACTGCGCCGCGTTTCGGCAGGCGGCAAGACAAACATTCTGGATTATATCCCGGCCGGTATCACGCTGCTTCCCAATACGTCGGGAGCCAGAACCGCACAGGAAGCGGTGCGGATCGCACGTCTGGCGCGGGAAGCCGGCTGCGGTGATTTTGTAAAAATCGAAGTGATCCATGATTCCAAATATCTGCTTCCAGATAATTACGAAACCATCCGGGCGACGGAAATTCTCGCCAAAGAAGGATTCGTGGTTATGCCGTATATGTATCCGGATCTTAACGTAGCCAGAGATCTGGCAAATGCAGGCGCAGCGTGCGTCATGCCGCTTGCCGCGCCGATCGGTACGAACAGAGGGCTATGTACGAAGGATTTTATCCGCATTCTGATTGAAGAAATCGATTTGCCGGTGATCGTGGACGCCGGAATCGGCCGTCCCTCGCAAGCCTGCGAGGCGATGGAGCTGGGCTGCGCCGCCGTCATGGCAAATACGGCGATTGCAACCGCCGGCGATATTCCGGCTATGGCGGAAGCGTTTCGCCTGGCGATAGACGCCGGCAGAAAGGCATATCTGGCGGGTCCAGGCAGAGTCCTGGAACGGGAAGCCAGCGCCTCTTCCCCGCTCACCGGCTTTCTGCAGGATTAAAACAGGAGATGGATCGAATTGAAAGACACGAAAACAATCAACGAAAGTATTTTAAATGACGATATCCGAGGCGCGCTGCAAAAAGAGCGCACGGACCACATGGCGTATCTCCCGGACATGGAGATCCTGGATTCCCGGATCG
>CABQCN010000397.1 GCA_902462635.1 uncultured Oscillospiraceae bacterium | reverse complement strand
GGAAATCGACTATACGTTATCCGGCCAGGAGATTTCGTTCTCAAGCGCGGAAGCTGCGGATAAATTCACACAGGCGTATTTTGACACGCTGCTTGTCCTGTATGGCGGTGCGACGGTTGCTTCACAAATATGTGAAAAGCTGGCGCTGCTTTCCAGAAACCGAAACGCGGAGTCTGAAGCGCAACAGAAAACGGTCGAGGAAGCGGAGAAGCTCGTAACGGAAAGAATGGGAAAGGCGTCTTATAAGGCGGCTTGCGAAATTATTCGGAAACGCGGGGAAACGTTTGATTTTGCGGAGTGCGCGAAAGCAATCAAAACGGCGGGAGAACAAGCGGCAAAAGTCCCGTTGCTCCTTGCATTTTACGATAAATTTAAAAATTATCTGCGCGTATTCCAGTTAAAAGAGATCGCGTACGGCTGCGTGCAGCTTTACTGGAGCAATCTGGCGTTTCTCCATAAGCAGAAAAACACGGAAGAATTTGAAACCTCCTTCGAGGAAGAATTTATCCGGCCGATCCGCGCGTACAAGCCCAAAAAAGGAAGCGACCCGCTGGCCTGTTTCCAGTGCGGCAGAGCGCTTCCGGGCGGAATTGCCAGTATGGCGTGGATCAACGGACTCGGCGTGGATGTCAAGCGGAAGGCAAATGATTTTTATCATTTTGAAATCGATATTTCCCCCTGCCCGTACTGCCGTCTGGTATACGCGTGTCTGCCGATCGGATTTTATACCTACGCCAGAGAAGGGATTTTTTTTAATGAAAATCATACGGTCGCAAGCCTGCGGGCGGCAAATGCGTTTGATCCGGAGCTGCTCGAATCCGATTCGAATTTTTACGGATTGCTTTCGCGTTTTATAGTAGACGCCGATTTGCGGGAAGCGGAGAAAAAGCTGGCCAATATCCAGGTGCTCCGCCGTACGGAAAGCGGATATCGCGTTAATATTTTATCGCCGCAGCTGCTGGAGGACATGGGGCGGGCGAAAGAATATTTTAAGCGCTTGCAGGAATCGAATCCGATGGTGCTGCGCGATGTTCTGGCGCTGGTTTTGGATGGGCAGAGATTGTATTCCTATATTATCCGCGCCTGTAAAAATTCCCTGTCCAAAGGGTATCCGATCGGTATTTATTATGTGGTTTTAGAAATACAAACAATAATGTCAAAAAAGGAGGATCATCGTATGAGTTCTATCAGCCAAGCAAAGAACGCCGGTATGGCGATGCGCGTCAAGATCCAGTCGAGCGTCAACGAGAAAAAAATTGTCGGGATGACGTATCATTTGCTGAATGCGCTGCAAACCGGAAACGTGAACCGGTATCTGAATATCCTGGCCAGGCAATGCGCGTCTTTGAATATGGATATTCCATCCGTGTTTCTGGAAACGCTGCAAGACGAGGCACGGTTTCTGGAAATCGGAAATGCGTTTTTGATCGGATTGAATATGAGCGCGAGAAAAGACCCTGCGAAGCATACGCAGGATGAGAATCAAAAGGAGGATGCGGAATGAAAAACGGTTTGACAGTCAGTATGATATTTGAGGCGCAGAGCGCAAATTACGGAGAAGGCATGGGAAACATTACGACGTTGAAACACATCACGCGCGCCGACGGAGAGCAATATACCTATATCTCCCGCCAAGCGCTGCGCGACAGCATGATCGAACAGCTGGGATGGACGGATACGCCGGTGGAAGCCATCGGATCGGGAGAAAAAAAAGTTATTCAGTTTCAGCCGGGTACGACGATCAAAGAGTATCCGGAAATCGACCTGTTCGGTTATATGAAAACATCGAAAGGGCAGGGGGCGACAACGCGCAGCGCCGTGGTGAGACTGAGCAATGCCGTTTCTCTGGAGCCTTTCTACGCGGATCTTGACTTTCTGACGAATATGGGAATCGCGGTACGTGCGAATGCGCAGAATTCCATTGCGCAGAGCGAACAGCACAAATCGTTTTATGCTT
>CABQCN010000396.1 GCA_902462635.1 uncultured Oscillospiraceae bacterium | reverse complement strand
GGATGTCATCTGTCGAGCGCGAAGGGCTATATGAATATGCTCCGGGAAGCGGAGTATGTGGGCGGCAATACGTTCCAATTTTTCACGCGCAATCCGCGGGGCGGTCAGGCGAAAGCGATCGATCCTGCGGATTCGGCGGCTTTTTGTAGCGCGGCAGAGGAGAGTCATTTTGCGCAGATTCTGGTGCATGCGCCGTATACGCTCAACCCCTGCGCAGAGAAAGAAAGCGTGCGGGAGTTTACGCGCAGCACAATGGCGGATGATCTTGCACGGATGGAATATACGCCGGGAAATCTGTATAATTTCCATCCCGGAAGCCATGTGGGGCAAGGCGTCGAAACCGGAATCGAAAGGATTGCGGCGATGCTCAATGCGATCCTGAAGCCGGAACAGCATACCACGGTATTGCTGGAAACCATGGCGGGAAAGGGCAGTGAAATCGGTTCCCGTTTTGAAGAGCTGCGCGAAATTATGGATCGGGTGACGCTTTCCGACAAGCTCGGCGTATGCCTGGATACGTGTCACGTTTATGACGCGGGGTACGATATCGTCGGCGACCTGGACGGCGTGCTGGCAAAATTTGATGCGGTGATCGGACTTGAAAAACTCAAGGCTATTCATCTCAATGACAGTAAAAATCCGTATGAAAGCCATAAGGACCGCCATGAGAAGATCGGAGAAGGTTCGATCGGAACGGAGTCGTTCCGCAGGATCATAACGCATGAGAAGCTGCGGGATCTTCCGTTCTTGCTGGAAACGCCGAATGAACTCGACGGTTATAAAGCGGAAATCGGACTGCTAAAGGAATTATATTATGCGTGAACTTTCTCTCCTCCGATATGATTTGTTAAAGGATGTTCCGCATTGTTTCACTACGCGCACCGGAGGCGTGTCAACCGGCGGGCAGACCTCGTTAAATCTGAGTTTTTCACGCGACGCATCTAAAAATAATGTTCTGGAGAATTACAGACGCGTTGCGGACGCGCTTGGCGTCTCGTTTGGAAAAATGACGCATGTGCCGCAGCTGCACGGGGATCATGTGCTGGCCATAACCGCGAAAGAAACGGGAATCGGCATTGCAAAGCCGTATCCGGACGGGATGGAATCATACGGCTACGACGCGATGATCACGGATGTTCCGGGGACCGTACTCTGTACGCTGCATGCGGATTGCGTGCCGGTTTTACTATACGATCCGCAGACAAACGCGGTTGGCGCCGTACATTCGGGCTGGCGCGGCACGGTGTTGAAAATAGCGGAGAAGACGGTGCGGAGTATGGGACGCTGTTACGGGACGCGCCCGGATCATCTGAAAGCGGTGATCTGTCCATCCATCGGGATACCCTATTTTGAGACGGACCGCGACGTATACGATGCGCTGCGGGATTCTTTCGGAGATTTTGCGGAGGAGGAAACGCTTTTTTATAAAAAGGACGCAAAATATCATATTTCCGTAAGCGGTTTCGTGTATCGCACGCTTCTTACCGCCGGGGTGAGGCCGGAAAATATACAGTACGACCGGAGATGTACGTACGAAGAAAAAACGGCCTTCTTTTCCCACAGGCGGGATCGGGGAAATACCGGCGCCATGGCGGCTGTCATATCGCCAGGGAGCGGCATATGAAAAAGCTGCGGAACCTTCTTTCGGTCTTTATCCTTGCCGTCTTGTTTTCTTTCCTGCTCGTTTCTTGCGCCAATCCTTATTTGCAAGAGGAAAAAACGCTCCCGACGTTAGCCGTGCCGCCATCGCCTTCGCCTTCGGATGGACCGCGGGACCCGCAGGCGGCGTCCGGCAATCTCGTCCTGGGAATTTACGGATACGATACGCTCGATCCCTTGGCCACAAATAACGAGGCGCTGCGGAACTATCTGACGCTTGTATACGAACCGCTCGTCGTGCCCGGAAAGGACGCTTCTCCGGAGGCGCGGATTGCGAAAGAATGGACCACCGAAGACGG
>CABQCN010000395.1 GCA_902462635.1 uncultured Oscillospiraceae bacterium | reverse complement strand
AATCATAAAGAAGAACTGGGAAAAGGAAGAAACGCTTCGCCAGTATGTCCTAAATAAACTGTCCTATTACGGCAATGACGATGACGAGGCGGATTCCTATACGGTTGACGTTGCAGACACCTTTGCACAATTGGTGCTGAAACACAAAAATGAAACGCCCCTATTTTTTGTTCCGGGCATCAGCACCTTCGGCCGGCAGATCGAATGGCGCTTTCAACGTCCCGCTTCCCCGCACGGACACAAAAGCGGCGATGTTCTGGCTCCGAATCTGTCTGCTACTCCCGGAAGCGATATTACGGGAGCGACGGCGCTGATCCGCTCTTATTGTAAAATCGACCTTAAAAATCAGGTAACGGGCGCAGCGCTTGATTTAAAATTACTGCCTCTATCCGTGCGCGGAAAAGATGGTACAAATGCGCTCGTGGGACTTATGCGCGGGTTTGTGGAACTCGGCGGATGTTTTCTGCAGCCGGATGTCGTGGACAATGAGATTTTGCGTGAAGCGCAGAAACATCCGGAAAATTATCAATCCCTTTCCGTCAGGGTGTCCGGTTGGAATGCCCGTTTTGTAACTCTCAATAAGGAATGGCAGGATATGTGTATCGAAAAAACCACGCACGGAGCGCTGTAATGAAACATACGGTAGCTGATATACAGCGCTTTTGTACGCACGATGGACCCGGGATCCGTACGACGGTATTTCTGAAAGGGTGTCCGCTTCACTGCTTCTGGTGTCATAATCCCGAAACAAATTCTGAAAAGCAGCAAATTTTCTTTTATGAAAATAAATGTATCGGCTGCGGCGGGTGTGTCTGTGAAAACGGCGCGCATAACCTCGGAGAAATGCATTCTTTCGACCGCCGCAAATGTGTGTTATGCGGCAGCTGCGTTCAAAATTGTGTCACCGGCGCTTTATGTTTTTCCGGCAAAAGCATGGAAAGCAATCAAATCATAGATTTGGCCTGCCGTGACAAGGCGTTTTACGGGCAAACCGGCGGACTGACGCTTTCCGGCGGCGAACCGATGCTGCATCCGGACCGATGTCTCGAACTTCTGACCCTTGCCCAAAAAGCAGGTCTGAATACGGCGGTTGAAACCAGCGGATTTTTTCCGAAAGAATACGTAGCTGGCTTATGTAACGTTACGGATTGTTTTTTGTGGGATATAAAAGATACCGATGACGAAAGACATCTGGAAAATACGGGCGTCTCAAATAAACAAATTCTTGAAAATCTATATCTCGCAGACAGCTTTTCCGTGCCGATTATCATACGCTGCGTACTTCTGAGCGGCGTAAATCTGAAAGAAGAACATATCCGCAGCGTAAAGGAACTCTTCTATTCCCTTAAGAACGCTGTAAAAGTCGATTTTCTGCCTTGTCATACGTTGGGAAACGCAAAGGCGGAATCGCTGGGAATGGAGTATCGGGATCTGTCGATCTATACGCCGACCCCCCAAGAAATGCAGTTTGTACAATCTTATGACAAATGGGTAAAATAGTATCTTTTTATATGGAGAGATTCTTTCTCGTTTCTACTTCCCTTTCCGGGTAGGATTTACATGAATCATGCAGTGCTTTACTTTTGGAAATTCGCGTTCCACCGCATCATGAACTTGCTGCGCAATATCATGCGCCTGAGAGAGCGGCAGATCGGCGTCGGTCGCAATTTCTAACTCTACATAAAATTTATCCCCAAAAATCCGAGTAGCCAAACGGTCGATCCCCAGCACTTGTTCGTTGGCAATCACAGTATCATGCAGCGCTTTCATCACCTCGTCGTCGCAGGCGCGGTCCGTCATTTTGGAAATCGCATCCCGAAAAATACCGACCGCAGCCTTGATAATGAAAACACAAATCAACACGCTGACAATGGGATCGAGAATGGGCAGCCCCATACGGGCGCCCAGGATCCCGGCAAAACTGCCGATGGAGGAAAATGCGTCCGAGCGGTGATGCCATG
>CABQCN010000394.1 GCA_902462635.1 uncultured Oscillospiraceae bacterium | reverse complement strand
CATGCGGTGCGAAGCGTCGAAGATCCGGCCGCAGTCCCGGCGCGGCGCGCGGCATACGGCGATTCCATGCCGCAATACGGGAAAAACCGGGATTCCCTTGCGGGTCCTTCCTTTTTTTCTTACGGCGGCTGGTTCGGAGACGCTCCCAACGACGCGAATTTCTGCGTCGACGGCCTGGCCGGTCCCGACCGGGAACCAAGCACGGGCCTGTTGGAACTCAAAAACGTCATCGCGCCCGTACAGATAGAAGACGCGGGAACGCAGGATGGCAAACCGGCATATCATATTATAAACCGATATGATTTTACGAATCTGGAAGAATTGGAAATCCGCTATAAGATCAGAACGCCATCCAGAGTATACCGGCAAGGCGTGCTTCCGGTAAAATGCGCGCCGCATGAGAAGACGCTTGTAACGCTTGATTTTGCGTTCCCCGAATATTCGTTCGAAGAATTTTTCGTGGAATTCAGTTACCGCCTGCGCTGCGACACCGCGTGGGCGGAAGCAGGGTACGAGCTTGGCTTTGCGCAGCAGAAACTTCCGGTTCTGCAAACGGTCCCCGAGACGGAACCCACGTCCGCCATGCCGCCGCTCGCCGTTACGTTTACCGGCGAAAATCAAAGCGGCATCTTGCAGGCGGAGGGAGAAGATTTCGTATACCGCTTCGATCTGAACGCCGGGCAATTTATCAGTATTTGCTTTAACGGCGTGGAGATGCTCGCCGCCCCGCCGCATTTTTCGATCTACCGCGCCCCCACGGACAACGACAGAAACATCCGGGGCGCCTGGAACGGCAGCTTTATGCACCTGGCAAAAGAGCAGCCTTATTCCTGCCGCGTGCTGGAAGTCGGCCGAAGCTACGTGACGCTGCTCGCATCGTACGCCATCGCGGCGCCCGCGTTCCTGCCCTTCGTAAAATATTCCGTATTATGGGTCCTTTACGGCAGCGGAGAAATCGGCGCAGGCATTACGGCAGAAGTCCGTCCCGGCGCGGGCGCGCTGCCGCGGTTCGGTTTCGAGTTGGAAATGCCGGCTGGAAACGAATACGTTTTGTATTCCGGGTTCGGCCCGCATTCTTCCTATTGCGACATGCGCCGTTCCTGTAAAAAAGGAATTTACGAATCTACGGTGACGGATGAATTTATGCCGTATGTCTTCCCGCAGGAAACGGGGAACCACTTCGGGACGGAATGGGCCGTCGTATCGGACGCGGAGGGACGCGGCCTCTTTATAAAAGGCATGCCGGCTTTTGAATTCAGCGCCCTGCACTATACCGCGGCCGACCTGGACGCCGCGCAGTTTGCGAAAGACCTGCATCCCAGAAAAGAAACGATTGTAAGAATCGACTATAAACAAACCGGCATCGGTTCCAACAGCTGCGGACCTGCGCTTCTTCCGGCATATACGTTCAGCGAAAAGCAATTTTGCTATTCGTTCACCATGAAACCGCTGTTTACGGAGAGTACCGATATTTTACGGGAAAGCAGAACGCTGCCGGGGATTACGGAGGAAACCGGATTATGAGGAAAAAAATGATCGCGATCATCGTCTGCTGCGTGACCGCTCTTTGTATCGCGGCCTGCACGGAGAAAAAGAAAAACGACGGGCCGTCCGGCGAAACGCCTTCCGCCGCTTCCGGCGCGGAATCAGGGTCCGGTAAAACGCCGGCGCCTTCCGACGGCGCTTCCCCGGCTACAGGCGGCAGCGCCGGCACGCCAGGGATCACCGGCACGTCCGGTACGTCCGGCGGCAGAACGCCGACGCCTTCCGGTCAGAGTGGTACCACGGGGTCGTACGTGATCAAAGATCCGGAAGACGACGATCCGGCCGGGCCGATTATCTTGCCGGATCCGGGGGAACCGACCGTGACGTTCTCCGCGCAGGGCGGCTTCTACGGATCGCCGTTCCGCCTCACGCTTTCGGCGGACAGCGGATATACGATTTATTATACGACGGACGGAACGG
>CABQCN010000393.1 GCA_902462635.1 uncultured Oscillospiraceae bacterium | reverse complement strand
GGTCGGCGTATATCCTTCCGGTTCCACGACAAAGGAATCAAGAGAATAAAACAGGAAACTAAATACAAACCCCTTCGTATCGTATTCGCTTTTTGCTGTTTTGCTTTCGGAATACAACATGCTCAGCTGGCTCATGCAGTAGACGCTGCAGAAAGCAATCACAAAAAAGAGCGCTGAGGAAAGCATTTTTACGAGAGAGAACTCTTTTTTGGTCTCTTTCAGCGCAAGATAAACGATGCCTGCAACGGCCAATACAATCAGAACACAGGCGCCGGCGATAAAAAACCAGCTGTAATATACGAGTAAAGCACGCGTTCCTTCTTTTAAAGAAAACACATCTAAAAACAATACGGGTTCGAATGTGTTCCGGCTCTTGCAGTAGCTGATCACCGCCAGAACCGTCCAGAGGACGGAATAACTGCACAAGGCGACTTTCGGCCTGCGAACCCAGAAGACAAACGCGCCCAGCCCCGCGAAGCATAGCAGGTTGCATGCAAAGATGTCGGGAGAAAGCAGAAATGCGGAGAACGGCTTGATCAGGCTTTTCATCTGTGCCATTTGCAGTCCTATCACCGCCAAAACCGAAAATAAGAACAGCGCCGTTAATTTATGAAAAAGCGATTTATATTTTACAGAAGGATTCGGCGTTTCCGCCAGAGATACGAACACAGTAATCAGTAAGAGAAATATAAAAAGCGCGGCGCCGATTTTTGTTCTTTGAAACGCAATGCAGTGCCACAGCAGCCAGAACGACGCCATCAGCAGAAACGCCGATTTTCTCTTCCCGACATTCAGAACCGGGCAGGTAAATAGAAATAGCGTAAACATACGCGGGATCACCAGCGCAAATATCACCGGGAATTCTTTGAATTTCAAATCCGAATCGGCGTTCAGCAGCAGCAAAGAAAATAACGCAAACAAAAAATATACCAATAGCCATTTTCCAAAACTTTTGGCGTCGTTTTTTTTGAACGCTTTCATTTCCGCGCCGGCGGTCTTCCAGGCGTCCCGGACGCGGATTTTAAAAGGCGGCCTGGGTTCCTTCCGCGGTTTTTTATGGGATTCTTCCGTTTTTTTATCCTTTGATTTTTTGAACATTTGAATAGTCTCCGCCCTTTTCATCGACTGTGATGCTCTTGATGACAATATCGCTTAGCGGTCTGTCATTGGAATCGCGTTCGGCTTTGCTGATCGCAAACGCGATTTCGAGTCCGTCGGTCACTTTCCCGAATGCGGCGAAATCTCCGTCTAAATGGGGAGAATCCGCAGTACAGATGAAGAATTGCGATCCGGCAGAATTCATATTGTTGCTGTATCTTGCCATGGAGATAACGCCGGTTTCATGTTTGAGGCTATTCGCATATCCGTTATTCTCAAATTCTCCTTTAATGGAATATCCCGGACCGCCCCTGCCGTTTCCGTCAGGATCCCCGCTCTGAATCATAAAGTCCGGAATAACCCGATGAAAGGTCAATCCATCGTAGAATCCAGCTTTCGCCAGAGAAATGAAATTCGCTACCGTATTCGGCGCGACGTCCTGGTAAAGCTCCAGCTTAATCACACCGTAATTTTTCACGGTAATCACTGCAGTCGGATGCGGCTTCTCTATATTGGGATTTCGATGGCAGGCGCCGCAGAATACGCAGGCAGTGATTCCTGTAAGGAGCGCCGCCGCAATTTTACCAAAAAATTTAAGATTTCGTTTCATCCGTATCGCCTCCGATTTTTAATTGTAAAAATTAATCAGGCTTCCGGCAAGTATGATTTTCCGCTCATCCGCCGATAAATCCGTAAGATGGAGGCAGATTTCTTCTACCGCGCCGTTCGTGCGGTACAGTGACGCCCTGATATCGGCCGCCGCGCTTTCCACCGCTTTGCGGATGCCTTGAATAAAGATCCTGTCCCCGTTTTTCAGCGCCAAAGCTTCGAAATCATCTACGGTGAAAGGCAGCATCCCCCAGTTGATCAG
>CABQCN010000392.1 GCA_902462635.1 uncultured Oscillospiraceae bacterium | reverse complement strand
AGCAGGAAAACCGTGGCCATACCGCATACGATGATCAACATCAGATTGCGGATAGAAAATTTTCCGAATTTGCGGTTCATTTTGTCTAAAAACGTTTGTTCGTACATAGAAGCCTCCTTTTATAACGGTTCTTTCGCATCCTGCGTGCCGTCCTCTTCCAATAGCTTGCGGATCTTGTCCATCCGCAGATCCAGCTGCGCGCTTGCCTCAGCGCATTGCCGCAGCTCTTCGATCAGATATTCCGAGCAGTTGATTTCTTTTTTATATTTCAGACGATGTTCCAGGCTTGCCCAGAAATCCATCGCGATCGTCCGCAGCTGGATCTCGACTTTCATGATTTTCTTGTTATGTTCCAGAAAGATCGGAACCTCAACGATCAAATGCAGGCTGCGATATCCGTTTTCCTTCGGATTCCGGATATAATCTTTTTTTGAAATCAATGTGATGTCATCTTGTTTCAAAAGGGCGCCTGCCAGCATGTACACGTCGTCCGGAAACGCGCAGATCACGCGTACGCCCGCAACGTCGTGAAGATTTTTTTCTATCGATTCTACGGTAAGCGGAAATCCGCCGCGCTGCAGTTTATCCTGAATGCTGTAAAAGCTTTTCAGCCTGCTTCTGATCGCGGAGATCGGATTACGGTCGTACTGGAGGGAAAACTCCTCATTCAAAACGTTGAATTTTGTTTCGACTTCCATGATCGCACACTTGTAATACGCCATTAATTCCCGGTAGGAAAGCGATTTTTCCTGAAACCAGCGAATCGCTTCTTTGCTGGTGATTTTCTGGAGAATTTCATCCCGGATCGCAGCTTCGTTAAAATCGGAATTTTTTCTAAATGTGCTCACTGTCTTTGTCTCCTTTATGTTCCAGCCTGTCCGCCGCCGTTAGTAATTTATTCAGAAGTATTTCGAATACTTGCAGATCGTTTTCCGTCATATCCTGAAAAATCGCTGTTTCAAAGCGTTCCTGCACGGCAAATCCATCTCTGATCAGGCTTTCCGCCTGTTTCGTGGGGATCAGCCGTTGTACACGACGGTCGCTTGGATCGTTTTCCCGCAGCAGGTATCCCGCCTGGATCAATTTTTCAATCGTAACGGACAGGATGCTGCTTTTGATCATACGGGTCTCCCGGATATCGCGTGCCGTATTATGCTCCGGATACAGACCGAGAAACAGCAGAATGTCGTATCCTGTCTGATTGATCGCGTATTTTTTACAAACCGGCGCGCAGAATTGCTCGTAGATTTTTAATAATTTTGCGTTGAAATTCAGATATTTCAAGGTCATGTCCCGTTTGCCGCCTTATCGTCCGTCTGTTCCAGTATTAAAATGTTTAATATTGGAATATTTAACAGTATACCCGGGGAAATACGATTGTCAATAGCAAATATCCGGCGTAAAAACACGTCATACAAAGAATACCGTGCGGCATATGTTGTAAAGAAGTGCTTGGATTCTAACAGGAGACGTACATAAAAATATGGTTGCGCTGGAAAATGAAATCAGGAACCTGAAGCAGGAAACGGCGTATGTGGTCGATAAAAACGGCGGCCTTCATAAAGCGGAAGGAACCGCTGCGGGCGTCAGTCTGGAGAGTATGGACCTTTGCGGCGCGGTTATTACGCATAATCATCCCGCGGATGAAAGCGGATTCTCGGATTCTTTCGGAAAAGACGATTTTATGGTATTGCAGGCACATCCGGAAATAAAAGAGCTGCGTGCGGTTGATGCAAAGTATACTTACCGATTGCGGTTGTTGAAAGCTCTCGATCTGTCGTATCAGGAAGCCGATCATGGCGGCATGGAAATTGCATTAGAAAGCGGAAATTATGAGGAACCGCAGCATAATGCAATGATATGGCTGGAGAAAGAAGGCTATATCGAATACGAACGAACGGTTTCCTTTCGGTAAAATTCGGTAAAAATCGGCGCGTTCGTCGAAATTCGACGGACAGGGGCGGGAGATC
>CABQCN010000391.1 GCA_902462635.1 uncultured Oscillospiraceae bacterium | reverse complement strand
CTACAGGTAGGAGATAGGACGTATGACTATGAGGTTGTCCCAAGTGCGGAGCAGTCAGCGCAGGCAAAGCAAACGCAAACTCTGCTTACCGAATATGGAATACCGTCTGAAATTGTGTACTGGTCGCAATCCAATGCCAACGGTATAACCCAAACCATGCAGGGCGAGGCTTCTACTCTGCGGAACGGTACAGTGCTCATTAAGAACGACGCAGTCTTACAGGCGCAAGAGATGGCCGGTCACGAAATGGCCCACGTGGCGGCCAAAAAATCTCCCGCTGAGTATCAGAAGTATTATGACGCGGTAGTTAATGAAATTGATTTTTCAAGCGAAACGTTTGTGGATATTTCAGAGTCAATTATTAAAGAATATTTCATTGAACGTGGGAAAGAATTCGATTTCACTCGCGATTATCCAGCTTTGTATAAGGAGTTGGTCGCGTACATCAGCGGGGATATACTGGCAGATGAAGCCTTTGCCCGCCAAGAATACTCCTCGGCGCTCTACAATTTCGACGCGGTTCTTGAAGCGTGGAAACGCATGGATACCGCCATGCGGGAATATGGGAAAAGTACCAAAAAAACACCTAAAGCAGATTCCGGTAATACCGGGTCTGCTTTTTTTGATGCCGATTCCAAGGGCTCGACCGACAATATAGATGCCATCGTGCGGGATGTGTTCGGATACGGAAAGGCGGAAACTCAAGAGGAGGTCAGAAAACCAGATTTAAGTCAGGAAGCCAAATCAAGCCGAGCGGCAAAAGCGCGCGAAACTGGCTCTATGTTTAATATCAACCCTAACGACATAGAAACGGCCGCCATACTTGCCGAACGGACCGGGCGCAACATCGAATTTGTGGGGACGCTTGGCGAAGGAATAAACGGCAAATACGACGCGGAAACAGGCACACTGTATATTGCGGCGGATAGTCCGAATCCCGTGAAGACCATTCTCAAGCACGAATTGACGCACAGTTTGGAGGGCACACAGGCATATACGGAACTGTCAAAGTTTGTTTCAGATATTCTCGTTAAAGAAACGGGGATGAGCCTTGACGAAATCATAGAAGCTAAAATCGGGATTTATGGATTGAGCGGAGAGACACTAGATTCCAACGGTGCATTGGCGGAATTGGTCGCGGACTATGTGGGGGATAATCTATTTACAAGCGAAAAAGCAATCCGCCAATTGTCAGCAGAAAAGCCTAGCCTTGCTAGACGAATCTTAAATTGGATTCGTTCCATGAAGGCGAAGCTATTCGGAACTAATCATGAAAAGATGATGGCCGAAGCCGAGAGAATGTATCATGATGCTTTGATGGAGCCGTTTGTAAAAGGAAGTGATTCATCATACGCTAAATATAGCATTCAACACGATGCGGACGGGAAAAGATATGTACATGTAGATACAGACCAAGAAATTTTTAACGGAAAGTCCGTCAAAGAAATGAGGGAAACTGCACGTAAATATATATTGGACGCTTTTCGTGGCAAGGTGCTTCCTGTTGGAGACGGCGATAAGGCGTTTGTAAACGGAAGATCCGCAAGCGAATATGCCAATCCGGCCAATCGGCGCATGCCAGACGAATTGAAATCAGCAAAAATGCGCGCGTCTACAGAGCTAGACAATTTACTGGCGGTGTCTGATAAAATCGGAAATGTTCCTGATGATGGACGCCATCCAGAGGCAACCGGCGGGTGGGATGTATACAGAACTAACTTTGAAGTTGGCGGAGAAATGTTTTCCGGTGAAGTGAAAATAAAAGTAACGGATAAGGGGCGGCTGTTTTATGATGTTACAAAAATAGAAAGAACCGCCCGTAATCGCGATCAAACCAGATTTAATCCGGCCGCCGCATCAGGCAGTTCTTCTGACACCACTATACCACAAACGCATAACGGCGTCAATACTAGTATATCCGAAAATTCGGCGTACGACACAGGAAGATACGCCCTAAAAACAAGGGTGGAG
>CABQCN010000390.1 GCA_902462635.1 uncultured Oscillospiraceae bacterium | reverse complement strand
TACTCCTTGTGATGTTGTCATTCGGCATGTTCGCCGCCTTCGCCTTTGCGATGACATCTTTCAGCTTACTGTTGGACTCGGGATCGGGTCCGCCGGATTTCACGGCAATCTGCAGCTCCCTGCCGATTTTCGTAAATATTTTTGCCTTCTGCGCATCCGATTTTCCCTTTTTATGTTTAATATTCGCCCATTTTGAATGACCTGACATATAAAACCCTCCGTTTATATTCATTTGCACGAGTTATTATTATAAATGATTTCTTATAAAAAAACAACCCTTATCCCCGCCGGGCCAAAAGCGGATCTCCCCTGGTTTCGAACAGAAACCGCAGGAAATTGTACGGAACCGCGGCGGCCGCGGCGATTTTCTGGCGCCCTGCGTTTACCGGTTTCTGCCGTCGGATTCCCTCGGATCCCGCCGGAAAATAAAGTATTTTCGGAGAAGGAAGAATTGACAAAGACAAGGCGTTTTGTTATTATTAAAAGCGTTGTTTTGCAACGGATTTATTGGAAAAAACATCATCAAAGCATACCGAAAGGAGCAAGACTGGTACATGTATATGGAAGAAGAAGGAAACAAAAAGGGGAAAAGGAAAACGCCGAAAGCATTGGTAATCATGGGAAGCGATTCCGACTATACGGTGATGAAGGATTGCATTTCCTTTTTAAAGAAGTTTGAAATAGACTGTGACTGTATCGTCTGCTCCGCGCACAGAACGCCTGAAAAATCACGGGAACTTGCCAAAAATGCAAAAAAGAAAGGATATGACTGCATCATTGCCGCAGCGGGAAAAGCGGCGCATCTGCCGGGCGTGATCGCGGCGTATACGATTCTGCCTGTCATCGGCGTTCCTATTAAAAGCGATGCATTCGATGGCATGGACGCGCTCCTTTCCATTGCGCAGATGCCTCCCGGAATTCCCGTGGCGACCGTAGCGGTAAACGGAAGCGTAAACGCTGCCGTTTTGGCGGCGCAGATTATGGCGGTCAAATATAAAGCGCTGGAAGAAAAACTGAAAGCGTACAAGCAGGAGCTTGCCGAAAAAGTAGAGAAGAAAAACGCGCAGCTGCAGGAGGAGATCAAAAATGGCGAATTATAAAGACGCCGGAGTCGACGTAGAAGCAGGTTACGAGGCGGTCCGTCTCATGAAAGAGCATGTGGGAAAGACCTTCCGCAAAGAAGTCCTCACCGGACTTGGCGGATTCGGATCGATGTTTGAACTGGATGTAAGCAAGTACGAGCAGCCGGTGCTCATATCGGGAACGGATGGCGTAGGCACAAAATTAAAGATCTCTTTTCTGACAGATAAATACGACACCGTAGGAATCGACTGCGTGGCAATGTGCGTCAACGATATCGTATGCAGCGGGGCGGAGCCGCTGTTTTTTCTTGACTACATCGCGGTCGGCAAAAATCTTCCCGAAAGAATCGCGACGATCGTAAAAGGCGTCGCGGAAGGATGCCTGCAGGCGGGATGCGCCCTCGTAGGCGGCGAAACCGCAGAAATGCCGGGATTTTACAGCATCGATGAATTCGACATCGCCGGCTTTGCCGTAGGCGCGGTATCGAAAAAGAAAATCATCAACGGAAACACCCTCCGGCCCGGCGACGTATTAATAGGAATTCCGTCCTCGGGAATTCATAGCAACGGTTATTCTCTCGTGCGTAAAATCATCAATCCGTCGGCGGAACGCCTCGGGGAATTCGTACAGAACTTCGGCTGTACGATGGGAGAAGAACTTCTGAAACCTACGCGGATTTATGTGAAACTCATACTGGATCTGATAGAAACCTTTAAAATCAAAGGTATCGCCAATATTACCGGCGGCGGATTTTACGAAAACATTCCCAGAATGGGCGCGGAGGGACTGCGTTATGTTATTCAGAAAGACAGCTGGCCGGTGCTGCCGATTTTCAACACATTAATGAAATTAGGCCATGTCGAAGAAATCGATATGTTCAACACGTTTAACATG
>CABQCN010000389.1 GCA_902462635.1 uncultured Oscillospiraceae bacterium | reverse complement strand
GTCATTATCGTGGGGTCGTCGCTGCTTGCGTCCGTTCCGTTTGTGGTTTCCTACGCGCGAAAGTCCGCAATACGTGAATTGTACGAGTAAAAAAACGGAGAAGGGCAGACTTATGAAGAAAAATTTTATCTTACTGAAAGCATTTTACAAAAAGATCATGGTTCCTGCCGTGTTTCTGCTTATTGTCATCTTTATTGCGGAGCTTTTGTTTGCATATCTGATCGGCACATACAGGTATTACACGCTGACCGATAAATTATTTTCCGACGTTATGCAGGACGAAATCTCGTTGTATGTGATGAAGTTTACCCTCGAGGGATCGTTCGAGGAGCTTATACCGGAGCTGCAGAAGATGTCGCCTGTAAAAGATATTTATATTAACAGAATATCTTTGTCAGACGGGACTTCTTATAAGAATACCAATATAAAAATTATGTTTATAAATACGGAAATGTTCCGCGATTATGAACTGCTGCAGGCAAAGACGTTTTTTTCTGAGACCGGTATGGCCGGAGGGGTTCCGCAAGGGATTGCCGCAGGGGATTTTATAAAGCCGAGCGCGTCGGCACGCAATATTCAGATTGATTTTAACGGCATGCCGACGACGATCAACTTGCTTGGCAGTATCACAGCGCCGTATTATGTTCCTGCTTTCAATAATGCGGGAACGGCAGTCTCCTCGTATGATATCATACAGTCCGGTCCGGATACGATTTTTGTGAAGGACACCCCGGAGGTACGCGACTTTTTTAAAGAAAAAGGGTTGATATCCCGATATGCGGGGCTTGGGTTTATTCTGACTTTTCAGGAATGTACGGAAGAGGAAAAGAAACCGGTCTATGATTTGCTGGAGGAATGGGATCTGTTTTATTCGAATACGGAAACGATTTTAAAAAATTCCAAAGAAGTGACTGCGTATACGTTGGAACTGATGATGCCGCTGCCGATCTATCTTACGATCCTGTCAACCATATTGATGTGGTGCTTCTCCTTGATGTTCCTGCACAAAAAGCTGCGTCTGATCCTAACGTTTTACTTGTGCGGATGTACCAAAAAGCGCGGATATGCGATCATGGGACTGGCTTTGGGAATCATCGGGGCGCTGGCTACGCTGATCAATTTCGTCCTGTTGACCGTAGGGCGTGTCAATATGCAAAACGGAAGCTTTTTCATAAAAGATTTTATATTGGACCGGTACGTGTTTATATACTTGCTTGGCTACTGGCTGCTGCTGTTGTTTTTATCTCTGTCGGCGTCGTTTTTAATCTATCGGAGCAAGTCTGTCGTATCGGTTCGAAGGAGGGTGGAACTATGAGTCTTATTGAGATCAGTAACGTAAATAAGTATTATTCTGTCGGTAAAAATTCTTTCCACGCGTTGAAGGACATCGACTTGCGGATAGAAAATGGCGATTTTGTCTCCATCGAGGGGCCGTCGGGCGCGGGAAAGTCCACGCTGCTGAATATCATAGGCTGTATCGACAGCTTTGACACGGGGGAATATTTATTGGACGGAAGAAAAATCGCGCGTTTGTCGGAGGCAAAGCTTGCGGCGATCCGAAATGCAAAAATAGGATATGTATTTCAGGATTTTTGCCTTGTGAATCAGCAATCCGTATTATTCAACGCCATGCTGCCGCTTTTTTTCAATAAAACATCCTACCGGAAAATGAAGGAGCTTGGCATGCAGGCGCTCAGAAGGGTCGGCATTGCGGATCAGGCTCATAAGAAAGCGAATCAGCTGTCAGGCGGACAGCGCCAAAGAGTGGCGATTGCCCGGGCGCTCATAAACAGTCCGTCGCTCATTCTGGCGGATGAACCTACCGGCGCCCTCGACAGCGAGACCTCGACCCAGATTATGGAGCTGCTGACGGAGCTGAATGGGGAGGGCACGACGATCCTACTGGTTACGCATGACAGCCTCGTATCAGAGTATTGTACGCGGCGTATCATCATGAAAGACGGACGGATCGGATAACG
>CABQCN010000388.1 GCA_902462635.1 uncultured Oscillospiraceae bacterium | reverse complement strand
ATCAGTGCGATTCACGTAGGTGCTCCATCCGTTGCTGTAGCGGGTACGGACAACGCCGGGTTGCAGGGTATCGTAGCCCACGATGACGGCATCGGCTGTTTGCGTATAAAAGTCTTTAAGAGCTGTGTATTGCTCGATTATTTTATCTTTCCAGAGCCCAAAGCCGGCTCCGTACAGATCCGTACGATCGGTATCCTTCAATTCGGCGGGATCCACACCCAGCAGATAATAATGGAGCAGTGAACCCGACTGGATGCTCCATAAAAACGAGTCCGTGTAAGTGCCGGAAAGATTGATAGCTTTTCCTGCATACGGTATGACTCCATGCAAGACGATCTGTAAAAACGGAACGGATTCATCGCAAACATCAAAACCGCTTCCGGAATCAGGCAGGTTCACAGCACCCGATAACGCCGGGATCGCATAGCCCATCGGATTGTCTCCGAGCAGCGGCAAAGCCTCCTGCGCTTTTTTCAGTCCGCGCCTTGTTAACTCTACCGCATCGGCACGCGAAGAACCGTATTTTGAAAAGTCCGTATAGCTTTGCGCTCCCAGCGATCCGGCGCTCAGTCCGATTTGATACTTCTTTCCCTGATCGGCCAGCCGTACAAAAGCACCGTTGGCAAGCTGATTGTTCAGCAAAAAACCTGTTCCGGAACGGGAATCCGGGAAAAACGTGTTGCGCTTATAAACGTGGGTTTTAATGGCGGATTTGCTGATATCTTTTGCGGCATCCATAAACGAGAAAACACCGGCTCCGTTATCATGAAAATTCACCGTTTCGCCCTTCAGAAAAACGCGGCTGTTTGTTTTTTGCAAGGATTCTGCCAACGCCGAAAGGCCTTTTTCTCCGCCGATTTTGCCGACCACGTTCATTTGGGACGTGACCTTGCCGCGAAGCGCGTCCTCGCTCCATCCGTCGTAATACCAGACAGTGGCATCGATCCCGCCGGATTTCAGGACGGCATCCATTTGGGCCGCTTTCTCAAACGAGGTGACGACCTCCGTGGAATCCATACGGATTCCCAGAATGGAAGCACGCTTGCGAATGGCTCCCAGCGTCTGGATATACACAGGAGGAACCTCGCCGGCAACGGGTTTCAGCCCGTTTTGGCGTATCAGATATTCCCGCATGATGCCGGCGAGTCCGGCAATTTCCTGCTGATCCTCATCCGCGGGGAAATAACGCACCGAGATAACGCCCGCATCGATGGGACGCTCATCATACATGATCACATCCCGACTGTTCCATCCGCTGCCAACCGTCAGCATTTGGCTCAGGCGAACACTAAAATCCGCATAGGCGCGGTTAAACTGGGATTCTCCGCCCGATGTGGAGGCATGGATGCCGGCACGCCCCGCACCGTCCTCCACGACCGCCAGCAGCCCCTGTTTCTTCGTCTGGATACCGAAGCAAGGAAGCGCCGCCGCCTGCTGGTTGGTCGTCCGGCTGTCCTGCTTCACAACGCCGTCCAGACCGTAAAGATCGGAGTGATAGGTAAATCTACCCTTGCCGTTATTAAAGCGCAGAAGAGAACCGCTGCCGTCCGGCAAGATAAAATATCCGTCTGTTTCCCAGTCCTGCGCGCCGAAATACGGCAGAATGCGCAGGGAAAAAAGACGCTGCTCGCCCTTTTCTATGATCTTGGAGGTATCCACCGAAACCTTCAGGCTGTCTCCCACGAGGATAAAGTCCATCGGGATCGTATAGGAATACTCCGGAAATTCAAAAGTTGCCCGAAAACCGTCGGGTAATTTTTCCAGTGTCAGCCCGTTTTTCTTCACACTGCCGATCATGGAATTCCGTGTTTTCTGGGTATTGGTCTCGCTGACGATATCCGTGACCGTCAGCACGGAATACATTTCGTTTTTGGCATTCCCTTTGGCGGTGGTATCCTCCTCGACACGCGTCGGGGTGCTGAACCACATCATATGATCCCGCATATCCTCCAGCGCAATGGCCGCCGTGGTTTTGTCCGCATGAAG
>CABQCN010000387.1 GCA_902462635.1 uncultured Oscillospiraceae bacterium | reverse complement strand
AGCGTCGGCAAAGCCTTCCAGTACGCCCGCGTCCGGGCGGACGATGCCGGCGATGAGATTGAATAGCGTCGTTTTGCCGGCGCCGGAAGCGCCGGTCAGCAGCAGGATCCCGTTCCGCGGGAGAACGATCGTTTCCTTTTCCAGAACGTACGTATCGCCGTATGATTTTGTGATATTCTTTAAAAAATACGCGTCGCCGCCGCGTTGGTTTACGGTGAGGATCCGCATTGCCCGGTGAAGGAGCTGTTCTTTCATTTTTCCCGCACCGCCAGACCCAGTAATTTTTCCAGTAAAATGCTGATCGCAACGACCGTAAGCGTCCAAGCGAAAAGATCCGGCATCTCCAGGGTTATTTTCGCGTGATAGAGATTTTTGCCGATCGAGAAAGCCGGCCTGCCGATGACTTCCGCGGCGACGCCTGCTTTCCAGGCCATGCCGAATCCGGATTGAAACGAAGCCCGCACATATGGTTTCAAAGAAGGAAGATAGATATGCCGTATGATTTTCCCGCGTCCCATACCGTATACCGCCGCCATTTCGATCAGATTCCGGTCCGTATCCTGCAGCCCCTCCCCCAGGTTTGTCCATACGGTAGGAAGCACCATTAGAAACGAGGTAAAAACCGGCACAAGACCTGTCGTAAACCACATCAGCGCCAGTATGATGAACGACGCGACGGGCGTCGCTTTCACGGTATTTAAAATAGGATAGAACAAATCCCGCAGGACCGCGGATTTATAAGCTGCCGCCGCCAGAATCACGCCTGTTAAGAACGCAAGCGCAAATCCCGTGAAAATCCGAAGGATAGAATATGCGATCGTCCGCCAGTAATCGGCCGTTCCCGCCAGCGCGAGCAAACGGTTCCATACGGCCAGAGGCTTCGGAATCAGAATTTCCGTATCTACGATTTTTGCCGCCGTATACCATAGGAGCAGCCAGAAAAGCACGGCGGCCGTTTTGCTGATCCAGGAGCCTTTGCGCCCGCCATGCTTTCCCTTCTGAAATGTTTTTAATACGCCTGCCTGTTTATCTCTGATAGTAGAATTCATTTGTGGGAATGCTGCCTCCAAGGGACGATGCGCCGGTATCGTATTTTACCAACGCCCGGAAAAATCCTGCCAAAAGATCCTGCATCTCCTGCCCGTCGATATATACGATATTGCAGTTCGGAATTGCAATAGAAGCAAGCTCCGCGGATGCCATGATTTCATATTTCGCGACGAGCTGCGCCGTTTCCGCCGTGTTTGTGTTTGCATATTCCGCGGATTCTTTGTATTCATCGAGAAACCGGTTCAATGCTTCTTTATTCTTTTCTGCAAATTCCGCATTTACCACGATGCAGCCCATTGTAAGCGCTGCGTTCTCGGCATCTGTTCCGCGTAACGCCGCTTTATATTCTTTTGTGAGATCGAGCGCGATCCGAAACCCCTTATCTTTGGAAACGACGGTCGTTACGAAGGGTTCCGGAAGCATTACGATATCGGCTTTGCCCGCAAGCGCGGCGGCGGCGAGTTCAGAATGCTCGCTCAGATATTCAACCTCCGCATCGATATTGTTTGCGCTCAATATTGCTTTCAGCACATATTCCGGGACGGATCCCTCGCCCGTCGCATAAATTTTCTTTCCCTGAAGGTCGGCAACCGATTGCAGCGTATTCCCCTTTTCCAGGATATACAGCACGCCGAGCGTATTCAGCGCCGCGATTTTGATCTTACCGTTTGATTTATTATATAAGGTGGCGGCAACATTTGTGGGAAGCGCCGCAACGTCGATTTCCCCTTTCACGATTTTTCCCGTAAGTTCATCGGGAGATGCCGCGAGCGTAATTTTATAATTTCCCTTTGTGTTTCCGCTTTGGCTTTCTTCCATGAGCTTTGTGATGCCGATCCCCGTCGGCCCTTTCAGCGCCGTAATTTTCAGTTCCGTGTTTTGAGGTTCCGAGGTTTGCTGCGGTGTTTTTTGACGCGCACATGATGCGGCAAACGCCG
>CABQCN010000386.1 GCA_902462635.1 uncultured Oscillospiraceae bacterium | reverse complement strand
CGGCGCCGCCGTGAAATGGAGATGCAGCGGAGGCGTACCGCTGCGGATGCGCCTCGAAGCGGCGCGTTCTTTTCTGACGGTACGTGCGAATACAAAATGTTTTGCATGGATGGGCGAACCGCATAAGCCGTTCTGCGTCATTTCTGCGATCGGTTCCCTGGATGCTTACGGCAGATTCTTAGGTCCCGCGGTAATGACATACCGGCGGCACGATGAGCGGAATAATACCGTCGAAATGATCCCCTGTTCCGCGGCGGCGGAATGGATTTTCTTCGAAATCACGCTGTATGAACGGAAGCTGATCCACGATACGACGGTGGAAAATAAAAATCCGCTGGAAAATAACGCGTTCGGCGGCACGGCGTTTCTCGGTACGAGCGAAACATTCGGAGAGCAATGGCTGTATCTGCGTCCTGACGCATCCTGCCTGGCGCTCCGGGGCGGCGCATTGCGCCGGGTGGTTTTGCACCTCCCGAAATTCGACGCGGGTACGGGCGCCATCAAAGCATTCGGCCTGTCCCGCCGGTTTTGCAGCTTCGGATCCGCTTGGGAGAATAAAATCGATTTTACCGCACCGGTGGCGGAGTCGGTTTCCGGCACGCAGTATTACCATTTGGATCTTTCGAATCTTTTGATCGATCCGCGCACGGCGTTTCTGCGGGAAACGGAAGGCGTGGTTTTGCAAACAAAAGAAAAGGGAACGGGTTTTACGGTGATTTCTGCCGGCGACAATTCGTACCGCCCGCAAATTCTGGAAATCAATTTCAGAAAATAGCGCAGACAATCAGGAAAGAAGGTTTTCAACATGAAATTGCTGTTAGAGGATTTATTCCGTTACAGGCAATATACGGACCGGCCTCCGGAATATTGTTACGACAGGTATACCGGAAGAATCTGCCGGATAAAAGAGTCCTGCAAAAAGGAAGAACGGTTTCTCCCGCTGTTTCGGATCGATGCGCGGCGGATCGAATCCCGTTTTCTTTCCTTGCGAAAGGAAGCGCCTCCTCGCCAAAAAACAAACTGTTTCGGAGAGCAGATGCAGCGGCGCGGCTTATGGGAAGCCTGGTGGAATTATTATAAAAACGAGGTTTATCAGGCGGCGCGGACATGGTGCGACGTTCATGCGGTTCCTTATCAGGAACGGTGATGTTTACAAAAAATTCATTTTTAACCCGGACAGGTTTTGTCCGGGTTCACTTTTATCCTGATCATGAGGAAAGGAGGAATGCCGTTATGGATGACCCGCAACATTGAGGAAGAAGGCACCAAAAACAAAAAAATTTAAAAAAAGGAGAAACCTATGGAAAATTTAGAAAACTTAGAAAAAGAAGACGAAGTGCTGCAGCTTGCGGCCGAAACAGAAAATACGGAATCCGCTGCAGCGGAGCCGGCCGCGGACGCGCCCGCGCAGGATGACGATGCGGCGCTGCGGACGGAGAACAGAAAGGTGTTCGATCTCGGCGCAGACGGCGCCGGCGCCGTATACTATGCGGAACCGGTCCACATGCGCGATCCGGAAACGGAGCAATATGAGGCGATCGACAATGAACTCATAGAGGAAGAAGACGGAAAATACTTCCGGAACAAACGGAACCGATTCACGGCACGTTTTAACCGGGAACCGGAGAACGAAGAATTGTTCAGCGTAAAGAAAGGGCCCTACAAGATCACGCTGTCTGCAAAGCGCAGCGCCAGGCTGCGGGGCTGCGGACTCCTGTGCTTCCGTAAAGAACAGGACCTGGAAACGGTGGCATTCGCCAATGCGGCGGATTGCGCCGATTTCGAATACCGGGTAGAAAGCAATTCCGTGAAAGAGAACATCGTGATTCGCGAGAAGCGCAGCGCTTACCGCTATTCTTTCTACGTGGACACGGAAAATCTTACGACGGACTTTTCCGCGGAAGAACGCGCTCTGTCGTTCGCATCGGGCGAAACGGGCGCGGAGATATTCCGCATCCCCGCGCCGTTTATGACGGACGCCGGCGGGG
>CABQCN010000385.1 GCA_902462635.1 uncultured Oscillospiraceae bacterium | reverse complement strand
AAAATGAAGATACAGAATAGTTCTGTAATGAGGTTTCAGTTTTTCAATCTGCAAAACCACCATATCGTATTGTTCCCGTATATTCGATGCTTCTTCCCAAGTATGGTCTGTGAAGTCCGGAAGCGTTTCGAGATTCACATATTCCCGCCATTTTTTATTTGCATACAGCATATTTATCGCCACATTCCGCGTTGCCGTAAGCAAATAATAAAAAGTATCTCTGGAAAAGACATCCTCGATTTTGTCCAGATGGTTCGCAATCCCGATCCAGGCCTCCTGAACTGCGTTTTCTGCTTCCTGATGATCTTTCAAAATACATTTTGCAGTGTATAGCAGCCGCTTGTGATAAAGTTTGTAAAGCGATTCAAATTTGCAAACGTCCCGGTCGTTATATTCAATCCCCGCAGGATACCGCTTCATAATTGACGCCCTTCTCTTTTTTATATTCCATTGTCAATATTATTTATGAATATAATTATATATTATTTTTTAATATTGTAAATATTACTTTTACTCGCACCGTATATTTACAACGATATAAAATTTCCGGATAAAAAAAGCAGGCGTACTTTCTTACGCCTGCTGCAAAAAACGTTCTTCTTCCGTTTACTTCAACGTTGCCACCACTTTCACGCCGAGATGGTCGGAAATCGTGTAATCGCCGATCAAGCTGTAGCGTTCCACGTCGATCTTCTGATCCGTCACAAAACAGAAATCAATTTTATGACTCGGTACGTCGAAATGCGTGCTATGGGAATCCTCGGCTTCTTTCGCTACTTCCTGGGAATCCTTTACAGAGACGCCGCCTTCTTTCGTCATAATCTGCACCGCTTCATAATTCTCGGATTCCACGTTGAAATCGCCCGTGCAGAATACGGGAAGTCCGCGTTCCGCAAGCTCATCCACCATTTTACGCGTATAGCTGGCTCCAAATGAATTGCTCTGCTTCGTTTTCCATTCCACATGGACGTTGACGTGGCCGTATTGTTCGCCGGTTTCGAGATTTTCAAAAATCGCCCAGCAGCCGTTGCGCGGACGGTCTGCGCCGGGGTATGTGGAAACCTTGCTCGGCGTTCCGGAAAGCCAGAAATTTTCCGTTTCCACGACTTTATACTTTTCTTTATTGTAAAATATAAACGTTCCGAACGCATTCGGGTCGTCGGGCCCGCCCGTGTCCATGGTTCCCACGCAATCGTAATCCGTCAGATTCTTTAAAAGATCCCGCTTGATCGCATAGGAGCATTCCTGCACGCCGAAAGAATCCGGTTTTTCTTTTTGGAGCAGCGCCGAAAGATCCTTCAGACGGCTCGTCAAATCGTACGTCTTCTTGACGCCCGTATTGGAGCCGTCGTATTCCGTACACCATTCCACCAGGACATTATAACTGATAACTTTTATTTTTCCTTCCATTTCCGGATCCTCTTTATCTTTTTTATTGCAGCCGGCCAGCAAGATTGCCGCCGAAAGCAGCGACAGGACGCATAGAATAAAAATTTTCTTTTTCCTCATGGTGATCCTCCATCTTTCCATGTTAATAATGAGTAAAATTATAACATGCTTCCCGGTGAAAAACAAATGGATTTTTTATGAAAATCAGCTTCTTCTGCGGGCGATTTCCATCAGTCCCAACGCGGTGAGGCCCGGAATTTCCGGCTTGGAAGGATCGCGGGCCGCCAGCTCCCGCATGTAAGAAACGAGTGCCGCGCGGTCTTTCGGATCATCCATTTCGATGAAATCGCATACGATGATGCCGCCGATATCGCGCAGACGCAGCTGCCGCATAATTTCGCGGGCCGCTTCGAAATTCACCGCTTCATACGAGGCGGAAGATTTCCCTGTATTGACGTCGATCACCGTCAAAGCTTCCGTCTTTTCAATGACGAGATCGGCCCCTGATTTTAAATAAACTTTCTTTCCCAGGAGCGTCGTTTTTACGGTATCTACCGATTTCACGGCAAAAATCCGTTTTGGGTAATACCGGATTCGTTCCGCCGC
>CABQCN010000384.1 GCA_902462635.1 uncultured Oscillospiraceae bacterium | reverse complement strand
GCAGGAAAGCTGCGAAGGCTGCCTCAGCCTGCCCGGTTACCGCGGAACGGTGAAGCGTCCGCAGAAAGTGACCGTAGAGGCTCTGGACGCGGATGGCAACGAAATCACGGTCGAAGGCGAAGATTATCTGGCTGTGATCCTTTGCCATGAAATCGACCATCTGTCCGGGATTTTATATAAAGACAAAGCGGTCGTATACGAAAAAATCCCGGAAACGGAGGAGTGATAGGATGCGGATCGTTTTTATGGGTACGCCGGAGTTTGCCGTTCCTTGTTTAAAAATGCTGACGGAACATCCGGACGAATACACCGTGGCCTGCGTCGTTACGAAACCGGATATGCCCAAAGGCAGATCTTATCAGATGACGCCGCCGCCGGTCAAAGAACTCGCGGAAGCGGCGGGAATCCCCGTATTGCAGCCGGAAAGCGTCAGAAGCGACGCGTTCCGGGAAACGCTGCGTTCTTACGCGCCGGATTTGTTCGTTACGGTTGCATACGGAAAAATCCTGCCGCCGTCTCTGCTGGAAATTCCTCCGCGCGGCTGTATCAATGTACACGCCAGTATTTTACCGAAATACAGAGGCGCCGCGCCGTTATGGCACGCGGTGATCAACGGCGAGCGGGAATCCGGGATTACGACGATGATGACGGACGCGGGTATGGATACGGGGGATATTCTGATGACAGACCGGTATCCCATTAGCGAGAACATGACGATGGGGGAGCTGCACGATGCGCTTTCCGAACTGGGACCCGTTACCTTGCGGAAGACGCTGGCAGCGCTGAAAGACGGCAACCTGGTGCGTACGCCGCAGAATCAGGCGGCCGCGTCGTATGCCCCGATGGTGAACCGGGAAACGGGAAAAATCGACTGGTCGCGCAGCGCGCGGGAAATCCATAATCTTGTAAGAGGCACGAACCCGTTCCCGGTCAGCTATTCGTTCGATGAAACAGGCGCGCGCATCAAGATCTGGCGGACGCTGCTGACCGGAATGGAGCGGCCGTCCGGCTGTGAACCCGGCGCTGTGATCGGCGCATCGAAAGACGGCGTTTTGGTTGCCGCAGGCGATGGCGTGATCAAAATTACGGAAATGCAGGGGCCGTCCGCAAAAAAAATGGCGGCTGGGGAATATATCAATGGTCATAAAATCACGAAATTTACTTGATTATAATAAAGAGGAGATAGAAACGCTCGCCAAGTCGTTCGGACAGCCGAAATTCCGGGCAGCCCAGCTGTGGGACTGGCTGTATAAAGGCGCGGAATTCGAAGAAATGACGAATTTGCCGGAATCGTTCCGCAAAGAACTCAGCGCGCATTTTACAACAGGAAAGCTTGATATCCGCACGAAACTGCAATCCTCGGCAGACGGAACCGTGAAATACCTGCTGGGCCTCGGTGACGGCAACTTTGTGGAAAGCGTCCTGATGAAATATAAATATGGGTATTCCGCATGTGTTTCCACGCAGGTGGGCTGTAAAATGGGCTGCACGTTCTGTGCCTCGACGCAGGCCGGGTTTGTACGGAATCTGACCGCGGGAGAAATTTTGGGGCAGATTCTAACCATGAACGCCGACCTGCGGATCCGCATCGGCCATATCGTGATGATGGGAATCGGAGAGCCGCTGGACAATTATGAAAATGTCCTTGAATTTATGAAAAAAGCGCAGAGTGGGGACGGTCTTGGGATCAGTTACAGAAATATGTCGCTGTCTACCTGCGGGCTTGCGGATCAGATGGTCCGGTTGTCGGAAGAACGGCTGCCGATTACGCTTTCCGTATCGCTCCACTCGCCGTTCGATACCCAGCGTACGGAGATGATGCCTGTCAATCGGAAATATCCACTTGACAAATTATTGGATGCGTGTAATATTTATATTCTGAATACAGGGCGGCGGGTAACTTATGAATACGCTTTGATAGAAGGGGTAAACGACTCAAAAGCACATGCCGCGCGGCTTGTTTCATTGCTGAAAGGCAAACTGTGCCACGTAAATCTGATCCCGGTCAATC
>CABQCN010000383.1 GCA_902462635.1 uncultured Oscillospiraceae bacterium | reverse complement strand
TGTCGCTTCGTCCCGGCGATGCTGTGGTCATCCCGCCGGAAGTCCGGCATTGGCACGGCGCATCGGCCGATTCCTGGTTTGCTCATCTTGCGGTGGAAATCCCCGGCGAGAGTACTTCCAACGAATGGTGCGAGCCGGTTTCGGAGGCGGATTATCGGAAATTAGGTTCCTAAACGGATCGGCAGGCATACGCATGAAGCGGAGTTCCTCGAAAACCACAGCTGATCAAAAGTCTCGCAACAGAAGAAAGGTGAAAACACAACATGAAGAAAAATTTTTTACTCTTTACGGTATTTACTTTGATGACGCTGCCGTTTGCCGGATGCGGGAACAGCAGCACAAAATCCGATGGTATGCCGGGTGCATCGAAACCGCCGTCTCCCGGCGGATCGTCCGTACGCGGAATGCTGACGACAAATGGAGGCGCGCAAATCAGCCTTTCAGATCTTGCATATCTTACCGAATCTGAGGACGCGCCGGCCGTCTATTTTTTATCTGACATCAGCGCAGAATCTATGGTAAAAATTTATGAAGCGCTTCAGTGGTCGCCGGCCGGAAAGGTCGGCGTGAAGCTCTCCACCGGAGAACCGCCCGCTTCCAACTATCTCGCCCCCGATTTGATACAGAATGTTGTACATCTGGTTGATGGAACCATTGTGGAATGCAATACTGCCTATGGCGGTTCTCGCGCATCTGCCGCCATGCACTATCAGGTAGCGGAAGATCACGGCTTTACCGCCATTGCCGATTTTAAGCTGCTTGACGAAGCGGGTTCCATGACGCTTCCGGTAACCGGAGGAAAACGTCTTGCCGAAAACTATGTGGGCGCCGCTTTTGCCGATTATGATTCTTATGTAGTATTGTCGCATTTCAAGGGCCACGCCATGGCGGGCTACGGCGGCGCGATCAAGAATATTTCTATCGGCTTCGCTTCGGGAGAGCGCGGCAAAGCGCACATCCACTCCGGCGGAACGGGCGGCAGTATGTGGAGCGCAGATCAGGACGCATTCCTCGAAGCTATGGCGGACGCAGGCAAATCCGTCTCCGATTTCCTCGAAAACGGCAGACGCATTGTCTATATTAATGTTATGAACCGCCTGTCCGTAGACTGCGACTGCAACGGCAATCCGGCAGATCCCGACATGCACGACATCGGAATTTTGGCTTCCGCTGATCCGGTAGCGCTGGATCAGGCTTGCATCGACCTTGTATACGCTGCGCCGGATAACAACGCGTTGCCTCGGAGAATCGAATCGAGAAACGGCATCCATACCATAGAAGCCGCCGCAGAGATCGGTCTCGGCACAAGAAGCTATCGTTTGGTGGATTTACAAGGGGCGTAAAACTACAGAACGGGGCTGACAGGAGATGCTTGCGATATTAAAGAGAGAACTTATCTATCTGTGGTATTATTTTACCGTCCAATTTGAACAGATTGTTATCTGGTGGGCGGTGGGAATTCTCGTCGGCTCGGTTATTTCCGTTTTTGCAAAGGATAAAATCCATAATTTGTTCGACCGTATGAAGGACAGAAAATGGGGAGTTCTCGGGGTGGTTCCGGCCTGCCTTTTGGGAATTGCGTCGCCGCTTTGTATGTACGGTACCATCCCGATTGCCGCGTCCTTTGCCAACAGAGGTATGCGCGAGGACTGGCTGGCGGCTTTTATGATGAGCAGCATTTTGCTCAATCCGCAGCTGATCATCTATTCGGCGGCACTTGGCATGACGGCGTTGGTCATACGAATTGTTTTGTGTTTTCTATGCGGCTGCATCGCAGGACTGTTCGTGCGGCTGTTCTGCCACGGCAAAAAATTTTTTTGCTTTGAGAAAATGGAGGAACGGCAGGACCGCGATACCGATCCCAATCGCTTCTTGCGTCTGTTAAAAAACATCCTGCGGAACGTAAAAGTAACCGGACCGTATTTTCTCATAGGGATTGTTTTGTCAGCGCTGTTTCAAAGATATGTTCCGGCAGATGCGGCGACGAATCTGTTCGGCGGCAACGAAGCATG
>CABQCN010000382.1 GCA_902462635.1 uncultured Oscillospiraceae bacterium | reverse complement strand
ACCGTTTCTCCCGGCGCGACAGAACCCGCAAGCAGCGGATTCTGCGGATCCTGCACCGGGAGCCTGCCGCGCGCGGTTTCCGGACTGCCGCCGGCATAGCAATATATACAGCCGTTTCCACACGTATGATATGCGCCGATATCGATGCTTTGCGCGCAGCCGCAGCCGCGGCGCTGGTTTTTGTCAGGCGGGATTTCCAATTCGGCGCCGCAGATCCGCGCGGTCAGATCCCGGTCGATACAGCTTGCGCGCCCGATCCCCCAGGGAGACAGATCCGTCCGTTCACAGCAGGCCACTGCCGCAAGGCCGTATTCCTTGGCCGTTCTGCCGATAAATAAGGATACTTCCGCCATTTCCTCCTGCGAAATTTCCCGGATCAGCGGCGTTTTCAATTTCGCGTAACGATCAACGAAGCTGATCGTTACGCGTTCCGTATAGGAAGATAACCGATCGCAGAGCCGGCGGAATTGTTCTTTGTGGAAGCCGACGGTGAGCGCGTCGTTCAGCACGATCGGATCATACCGCCAGATCACGCGCTCTTTCCCGATGCGCCCGGAAAGTTCGATAAAAGTATCTTCGATTTCTTCTTTGCTACGCAGATTCGTTTCAATGGTCCGGTCATATGGCGTCAGGGTAAACTGGAAATAATACCGGTACCCCATCCGGTCGAGTTCCTCCAGATATGGCAGCAGATTCGCGGCATCTTTCGTCCAGAATACGATGCAGTCAACAATTTGCGGCGTAAGCGGTACGCGGCGCAGCTGCGCATGATTCATGGGATTCCTGGTATACGCGAACCCTTCCCGCAGGCGGTTCATAAACCACGCGGAATAATAACAGGGAATATCTGTTCGGCGGGAGGCGGAAAGGATCATCCTATTTACCTGCTTTCTGCGTAAAATGATTTGTAAAAGTATCATAAAATACCGCCCGGAGACTGTCAAGCGTAAGCTTGTACTTGCCGCGCCGATATGATTATGATATAGTATTGCGGCTAGAAAGGAAGGGACAGCACTATGGATGCGAAACGCAGCAGTTTTTCAGGAAAAATCGGTTTTGTATTCGCGGCGGCCGGGAGTGCCGTCGGTCTTGGCAACCTCTGGCGGTTTCCATACCTTGCCGCAAAATACGGCGGCGGGATCTTTTTGCTGGTATATATTTTTCTGGCCGTTACATTTGGTTTCACATTGATGATCGCGGAGGTGGCAATCGGGCGGAAAACGCGTCAAAGCGCTGCCGGCGCGTACGCATCGCTGCATAAAAAATGGGGATTTTTGGGCAAGCTTACCTCCATTATTCCAATGATTATTTTACCGTATTATTGCGTGATCGGCGGATGGGTCGTAAAATATTTCGCAACGTTCATCAGCGGACAGGCCGGGGCCGCGGCGGGCGACGGATTTTTCACCTCGTTTATCTCCAAACCCGTGGAGCCGCTGCTCTGGCTCGCGGTCTTCATCGCCGTGACTACCGTGGTCGTATTGCTCGGCGTAGAAAAAGGCATTGAAAAGGTCAGTAAAATTCTGATGCCGGTTTTGGTGCTCTTATCCATTGGGATCGCGATCTACACCGTTACGCTGCCCGGCGCGCGGGAAGGCGTTAAATACTATTTTACCCCGGATTTCCGGAAATTTTCTCCCATGACGGTGCTTGCCGCGCTGGGACAGCTTTTCTATTCCATGTCCCTTGCGATGGGCATCATGATCACGTATGGATCCTATATGCGCCGGGACACGAACCTCGAAAAGTCGGTGCGTCAGATCGAATGGTTCGATACCGGAATCGCAGTCGTATCAGGCTTGATGATTGTTCCCGCCGTTTTTGTCTTTACCGGCGGCGACGAATCGACGCTGCAGGCAGGCGCGGGTCTGATGTTTCAAATGCTGCCCAAAATTTTCGACAGCATCCCATTCGGAAACATCGTCGGCGTCGTGTTCTTCTTACTTGTATTGTTTGCAGCGCTGACTTCCGCCATTTCTTTGATGGAAACGGTCGTTTCGATCCTGCAGGATCGGTTT
>CABQCN010000381.1 GCA_902462635.1 uncultured Oscillospiraceae bacterium | reverse complement strand
CTGTATGTATACGGCGAAGCATGCGATGCTGATCCGTGATAAATATCCGGATACGAAAGTTCATGTATTTTACATCGACGTGCGTACGCCCGGCAAAAATTTCGATGAATTTTACCGCCGCGCGGTGGAGGAATACGGCGTGGATTATATCAAGGGCATGGTCGGCAAGGTTGCCGAAAAAGACGGAAAACTGCTTGTGCAGGGTTCGGATCTCATCAGCAATGAACAGGTGCTGATCGAGGCGGATCTGGTCGTCCTTGCGACGGCGATCGAGCCGGATCCGAGCGTCAAGAATCTGGCGACGATGCTCACGGCAAGCATCGATACGAATAACTTCTTAACGGAAGCGCATCCCAAGCTGCGGCCGGTGGAAAGTCCGACTGCGGGCGTTTACCTTTCGGGCGTATGCCAGGGTCCGAAAGACATTCCGGAAACCGTGGCGCAGGCCAGCGCGGCGGCGGCGAAGGTCATCGGCCTGCGTCGCGGGTTCCGACGAGCTGCTCTGCAACGGCTGCTCGCAGTGCGCGAACGTATGCCCTTACGGCGCGATCGATTATATCGATCAGGAAGTCAACGATCATGGCAAACGGGAAGTCCGCAGAATCGCGAAGGTCAACGAGGCGATTTGTCAGGGCTGCGGCGCGTGCACCGTAACGTGCCCTTCCGGCGCAATGGATCTGAAAGGCTTTACGACAAGACAAATTATGGCGGAGGTCGATGCGATATGCAGATAGAAGAAAACAACAAAGAATTCAAGCCTCTGATCGTTGCGTTCTGCTGCAACTGGTGCAGCTATGCCGGCGCCGATCTGGCGGGTTCGAGCAGGCTTTCTTATCCTGCCAATGTAAAAGTCATCCGGGTTCCCTGCTCCTGCCGCGTAAATCCGCTGTTTATTTTACGCGCGTTCCAAAGGGGCGCGGACGGTGTGATCATCGCGGGTTGTCATCCCGGAGACTGCCATTATACCTCGGGCAATTATTATGCGAGAAGAAGAATGACGCTTTTATTCAGTATGCTCGACTATCTCGGAATCGAGAAGGAGCGCACGAGAGTGGAATGGATTTCCGCCGCCGAAGGCGCGAAATTCTCTGCGACGATGAATGAATTTGTAACGACTATCCACAATTTGGGTGAAAATAAGAAATTGGAGGATCTGAGATGCAAAGAATAAGCGAAGAAATTTTATCGAAATGCCGTTCGTTATTGGAAGAGGGAACGGTGGACAGAGTGATGGCGTGGGAGAACGGAGAATTCTGCTACGACGTTACGCCTGCTGTTTTTACGAAGGATACCCTGGACGATATGATTTACGATGATTTCTGCGCTGCGAATCAAAGCAAGTATCTCATCGCAGAATCCAAAAAGGATGGTAAAATCGCAGCGCTGCTCAAACCCTGCGATACATACGGTTTCAATCAGCTGTTGAAAGAAAACAGAATCAAACGGGAGAATGTGTTCGTGCTGGGCGTACCCTGCGGCGGCAAGGTGGATCCGGAGCGCGCGTGCGCGCTGGGAATCAAAGGAATCACCGGCGTCAAATCACAGGGCGAGCAAATCGTTTTTGAGACGCTCTACGGAGAAAAAACGTGTCCGAAAAGCGACGTGCTTTATGAAAAATGCAAATTCTGCAAAGGCAAAAAGCATATGGTATACGACGCTTTATCCAATGAGGCCGACGAACCGGCAGAAGCCGTCCCGAACGATGATTTCGGCAGCCGGTTTGCGTATATCGAAAATATCGAGCATATGACGGCGGAAGAACGCTTTGCGTTCTGGAGGAACGAGCTTTCCCGCTGTATCCGCTGCAACGCTTGCAGAAACGTCTGCCCCGCCTGCTCCTGCCTGCAGTGCGTGTTTGACAACCCGAAATCCGGCGTTGCCAGCAAGGCGAATACGGACGATTTTGAAGAAAACCTATTCCATATCATCCGCGCGTTCCATGTGGCCGGAAGATGCACGGATTGCGGAGAATGTACGCGGGTCTGCCCGCAGAACATTCCGCTCCATCTGCTCAACAG
>CABQCN010000380.1 GCA_902462635.1 uncultured Oscillospiraceae bacterium | reverse complement strand
TAGAATCTTTATATGGGGCAAAGCCTCTTTATGCGCTTTTAAACCGACTTTAGATACAATAATAAAGTAAGGAAAGCGGCAGGATGAATTTGCGCCCTGTGTTTATGATATAATATAATTATTTAATATCTCCCGCTAGCACAAAGAACGAAATACATGGAGGTGAGGGAAATGGAAACGCAAAGACAAGACCCGGAAGTTCTGCTTAGGGCAATCCATAAGGAGAATGACACCGCGCATCACGGAAACTTAAAAATCTTTTTCGGATATGCGGCAGGTGTGGGGAAAACGTATGCGATGCTGAAAGCTGCCCACAACGCGAAACGAAGCGGTGTCGATGTAGTAGTCGGATATGTCGAGCCGCATGCCAGACCCGCCACTTCTGCTTTATTAAATGGTTTGGAACGGATTCCCGTCAAAAAACAAATGCAGAGCGGAATAGCCGTAAACGAATTTAATCTTGATGCGGCGTTAAGCCGTCATCCAAAGCTAATCCTTGTCGATGAACTTGCACATACAAACGCCGACGGCTGCCGGCACGCAAAACGCTATCAGGATATTGAGGAACTTTTAAAAGCCGGCATCAATGTATATACCACCGTCAACGTGCAGCACATCGAAAGTCTTAACGATATGGTTACCTCCATAACCGGCGTTTTAGTGAGAGAGCGGATTCCCGATTCTGTTTTTGACAATGCGCATCAAGTGGAACTTGTGGATATTGAACCGGAAGGGCTGCTGGAACGGCTGAAAGAGGGAAACATTTATCAAAGCGGACAGGCGGAACGCGCTGCGCAGAATTTTTTTACGATAGAAAATCTGACGGCACTGCGTGAACTTGCGCTCCGCCGTTGTGCGGACAGAGTAAATCTTCTGACGGAAAGCGCAAGAATCAAGAATCGCGGCGATTATTATACAGACGAACACATATTGGTTTGTCTCTCCTCTGCTCCCTCAAACGCAAAAATCGTACGCACAGCAGCGCGGATGGCAGCCGCTTTCCGCGGTAATTTTACCGCTCTATTCGTAGAAACGCCGTCGTTCGCCGGGATGGGAGAGGAGGATAAGAAACGGCTCCGCTCGAATATGCGTCTTGCCGAACAATTGGGCGCTACAATCGAAACCGTTTACGGCGAGGATGTCCCCGAACAGATTGCGGAATTTGCCCGCCTCTCCGGCGTTTCCAAGATCGTTGTCGGACGGAGCAGCGCAAAGCGGCGCCGTATTTTCGGGAAACCCACTTTGACGGAGCGGCTTGCCGACATTGCGCCCAATCTGGATATTCATATTATTCAGGATGCTGCGGCAAGAGGTTTCTACCGGGCAAAAAGGGCAAGAAAACCGCCCTCTCTCTCGATTTCTCTGATTGATACTGTTAAAAGCATACTAATCCTGTCGTTAGCGACTTTGACAGGTTTTGTCTTCTCAAAGCTCGGCTTCACGGAGGCGAATATCATCACCGTTTATATTTTAGGGGTGCTGATTACCTCTGTCATCACCAAAACAAGAACCTATAGCTTGATTTCCTCTATTGTGAGCGTTTTGGTGTTCAACTTTTTCTTCACGGTACCAAGATTCACCTTTGAAGCATATGACAAGGGGTATCCTGTTACCTTCGCAATTATGTTTATCGCGGCGCTTTTGACCAGTTCTCTTGCCGTAAAACTGAAAACGCAGGCAAAGAAGTCGGCACAGGCGGCCTTTCGTACAAAGGTTCTTTTCGACACCAACCAGCTCTTGCAAAAAGCACGTTCCGACGATGAAATTATAACGCTTACCGCAAATCAGCTTATCAAACTACTGGATCGGGATGTAGTGGTTTTCCCTGTCAACGGCAGTGAATTGGGCGAAGCGCATGTCTTTTCGGCCGCCACAGGAAACAATGATCTTATTTCAGAAAACGAAAGAGCGGTAGCAGCATGGGTGTTCAGAAATAACAAGCACGCCGGCGCCACTACGGGTACGCTGGGAAATGCAAAATGCCTGTATCTCTCGATTCGTTTGGGAGATACGGTTTATGGTGTCG
>CABQCN010000379.1 GCA_902462635.1 uncultured Oscillospiraceae bacterium | reverse complement strand
CCGCAGCGCCGGCGACGCCTGCGGAACCGCAGGCCGTTCCTGCGCCGCAGCCCGTTCCCGCGCCGGCGGAGATTCCGGAGCCTGCCGGGAAACCGCTTTCTGCAGCGCCCGGCAGCGCGGGCCGCATCTTCGCGACACCGCGGGCCAGAACGGCGGCCGCGGAGAAGGGCTTCGACCTGCGGGAGATCGCGCCTACGGGACCGGATGGACTCATTATAGAGCGCGACGTGCTTTCTTTCGCACCGGCGGCCCTGCCTGCGGGTAACACGGCCCCGCAAGCCGCCGCATATCTTCTTTCCGCCCGGGTGTCGTTATTTGAGGATGCGAGTATTGCGCCGGAAACGATCCTGCGTCTCGCGTACTGGAAGGCGGCGCAGCAAACGGGTCTTGCCTGCGGAGAGGAGCCTGTGGTGCGCGTATTGGATAACAGCGCGATTACCTTCTGCAGGATGCCATCTGCAGAAGCGCAGATCACATGCAGCGGCGGCCATCTGACGCTTTCGTTTTACCCGGAGGAGGCGGAAGACGAAACCGTTCTGGAATTCTTCCGGCTTCTTTGCCTGTTTGCGGAAAAGCCCTGGCTTGCCGCCGTGAAATAAAGCGATGAAGACGTGGAATGTATTGATTATCGACGGGCAGGGCGGGAAGATCGGTTCTCAGCTGATCTCCCTGATAAAAGAGCGCCTGCCCGGCGCACGGATTGCCATTACCGCCGTGGGTACCAACAGCATCGCGGCGGCCGCCATGCTGAAAGCCGGCGCTGATTTTGCCGCCACGGGAGAGAATCCCGTAACGGTGGCCGCCCGAAGCGCAGATGTAATCATCGGGCCGCTCGGGATCGTGATTGCAGACGCGCTGATCGGGGAAGTTACCGCGAAGATGGCGGCTGCGGTCGGGCGCAGTCCCGCCGCTAAAATATTGATTCCGGTAAACAAATGCGGCAATCTCGTCGCCGGCGTAGAGAATCTGAACACGTCGTTTTTACTGGAAGACGTCATTGTAAAATTAAAAAGCTTCCTTATGTAAAAGCAGGACGGCCGGCGCCGCTTCCTGCTTTTTCGATTTTATTTCCAATATTCTGCGGGATCCAGCGGAATATTGTTTTCAACCAGTTCAAAGTGGAGATGCGCTCACAGAAAATATCTTCTCCGACGGTCCCGATGACGTCGCCGGATTTTACTTCTTTGCCGGGGATCATCCCGTCGGCCGTCTTCTGCAGGCCGCAATAGATCGTTGTGAATGTTTTCTCGTTGATATCGTGGTCGATCACGACCGTCAGGCCGTATCTCGGATCCGATTTGACCGCGGAAATTTTACCGTTAGCAGCCGCTTTGATTTCTGATCCGGCGCCGGCAGCGATGTCGATTCCGGAATGGGTGCGCCATTCCTGGAGCGTCGTGTTAAACACGAGTTTCTTGGCGGCGAAATCTGTCTGGATGTCGCCTTCGACAGGTTTTATAATAGAAATCGTCCCTGTCTGCGTGTTGTTTTCGTTGTTATCGTTCTGATCATCGTCAATCGGCTTTGACGCAATCGTAGACTGGGGCGTCGAACCGTTCGGCTTGGGAGTCGCCGTCGAAACGTCGGAACGGCTTCCGGTCGGCGTACGGTACGCGGCGACCGGTTCGTCCGCATCTTCGTTATTGAGATTGATCAACGAAACTCCCGCGGCGATCACTGCGGCAAGGCAGATCAGCGCGATAAAGATATAACCTTTGGATTTGAAAAATTCAACAATCTTATTTTTCATGTATGAAGCTTCCTTTCACAGTAAATTGGTTTATGGGTAGTATTGCCGCGATACATGAAAAATATTCCTGTTGTTTTATTTAAAAATCTTTTTGTTTTACAAGCGCGCCGCGCGTTGCACCCTTCTCAAAATACTTCAGAATAAAGAAAAATATGAAATTCGGATGGGATAGGCCGGCTGGAGGCTGCCTTGTGATAAACGCAGCCGGAATTCTTTCCCGGTAATTTTTGCGAATTTTTCGGAAAAGGCAAGCTCCCTTCCCGTCCGCTGCGCACTTATAT
>CABQCN010000378.1 GCA_902462635.1 uncultured Oscillospiraceae bacterium | reverse complement strand
GTTGGAAGCGAGCATTCCCGTATAATTTTCTACTTTGTATTGGATGATATTATAATTTTTGAAATTCTTCTTGACCATGTTGTGGCGCGAGATAACGAAAATCAGAACCAAAACCGACACGATCACGGCCGAAAGGTAAGTAACTGTCTGAAATACAACGTTTCGAACCATAGCGTTCTTTTCCTCTATGGCGCTGTCTTCTTCGATTACGCCGCTGCTTTCGCCGTTTAATACGATATCGGTTTCAGGATCAGGCGGCACTGTCATATCCGTTTCCTCTTCTGCGTTTTCATAATCCACCAGAAAGGAAACGTACGGATTCTTCATCACTTTCAGAAGGCGTTCATACATATCGCCCGCAGACTGAAATCGTTTGTTTGTTTCTTTTCTCGTTGCCAGCACGATGAGATCGCTGACGCCGTACGGAATGGTCGGATCGAGTTCATGCGGCGGTTTGATTTTACCGTCGATATGTTTCAGCGCGATCGATACGTGCGAATCGCCGTCGTACGGTACGCATCCGATAATCATTTCATACATCGTAATTCCAATGGAATAAATATCGGACCGTTCGTCTACGAATCCTCCGCGCACCTGTTCCGGAGAAAGGTAATGTACGGAACCGGCGCTATCGTTGGCGGCCGACTTTGTCGCGGAGGAAACGGCTCTGGCAATCCCGAAATCGGTAAGCTTTACAACCCCTTCCTCGGTGATCATAATGTTCAGCGGCTTGATATCCCTGTGTATAATCTTATGACTGTGCGCATGTTCTACCGCAGATAAAATCTGCGCCGTAATTTTCAGCGTGTTGCGCCACGGCAGCTTTTTCTTCGCTTTGATCAGCTTGTCAAGCGTCAGGCCATCAATATATTCCATCACGATATACTGGATATCGTCGTCGCTTCCCATATCATAGATCGCGACGATATTCGGGTGAGACAGCTTTTGCGCCGCGGTCGCTTCGTTTCTGAACCGCCTGATAAATTCTTCGTCGTAGCAGAATTCTTTTTTTAATACCTTGATCGCGACGACATCCCCCGAATCAAGATCGATCGCCCTATAAACAAAGGACATTCCGCCTTCGCCGACTTTCTCATGGATTTCATATCGGTTATTCAGGATATACCCTTCCGTTAAATCGCTCATACTTCCAAATTCCTTTCCGTTTGATCCGGCGGCGTATTATAGCACCGCCGCAAGGACGGTAATATTGTCCAGCCCGCCGTTTTCGTTTGCAGCGTCGATCAGCCGGCTGCAAATCTCGTCCGGCCCGGCAGATTCGGCTGCGATTTGCAGGATCGCCGCGTCTTCTACCATTTTATTGAGCCCGTCGGAGCAAAGGAGCAGAATATCGCCCGTCCGGTATTCTGCTTCGAAGATATCCGGCTGCGAATAATTGCGGATTCCGAGCGCCTTCGTAATCTCATTGCGCCGCGGATGCGTCTTCGCTTCTTCCGCGCCGATGCTTCCGGCTTTCAATAACAATTCGACATAGGAATGATCCGTCGTTATCTGCCGGATTGCCTGACAGGAAATCAGATAGGCACGGCTGTCTCCCAGATTTCCGATGATCAATTTCCGGTCCGTAACGACCGCGGCGACCGCGGTTGTTCCCATTCCCATAAAGCCCGGTTCGGAGGCCGCTTTATATAGTATAATATCATTTGCTTTCTCAAATGTGCTTTTAATGAATTCGGCGATCCCTTTGAGATCCTGCCGCCGACCGTTTTCTTTCGCGCCTTCCAGGAACGTGTTAACCGCCGCCGCGCTTGCCACTTCCCCCGCGTTATGGCCGCCCATACCGTCGGCTACGATAAAAAAGCTTGTTTCCGCAGCGGCCGTATAATATCCAAAACTGTCCTGATTGATTTTCCTGATCCGACCTTTATCGCTTTTTGCGCAAAACTCCATCGAT
Source organism: uncultured Oscillospiraceae bacterium (assembly GCA_902462635.1). Classification (GTDB taxonomy): domain Bacteria; phylum Bacillota; class Clostridia; order UBA1212; family UBA1255; genus Egerieisoma. The sequence continues at coordinate 126 of CABQCN010000378.1, read as the reverse complement.
TATTGCCTCCGATTTTCATCCGCCGCCCGTCTCAGCTGTCCGCAGGCGGCTTCGATGTCCTGCCCCAGTGTGCGCCGCACCGTGGCATTGACCCCGCTGCCGGCAAGCATCTCCTGAAATGCCGAT
>CABQCN010000377.1 GCA_902462635.1 uncultured Oscillospiraceae bacterium | reverse complement strand
TCGTACAGGCGCGGATTTTCGTTTAAAGTGCGTAAAATGCGGGCATCAGATCATGATGCCCCGTTCCAAATTTGAAAAAAATTTAAAATTATGATTCCGGCCGGGTCTTCTCATATAAATCGCAATAGATTCCATATAGACGATCATACCGCCCGGCCGCCGCGGGATCCGGGGAAAGAAGCGTGCGCGATTCCGCCGCACGGACACGCAGATCCGCAATTTCCCCCGCAGCAAACAAAGCAAGTTTCGCGCCGCCGAGAGAAGAGGCATTTTGCACCGGAGAAAGGAAAATCTCTTTTTGTAAAATATCGGCCAACAAGTGCGCCCATACTTCCGAACGGACGATGCCGCCGGAAACATGGATCCGTTCCGGGACACGGTTCACAGCGCACAGCATTTCATAACATTGCCGGATATTAAAACAGATCCCTTCCAATACGGCGCAATACAATGCGCCCGTTTCGTGCCGTCCGCTCAGGCGCAGAAAACCGCCCGGCCGGTATTCGCTCCACCCCGGCGCGCGTTCTCCGAATAAAAACGGCAGAAAGACAGGAGCGTCGCCCGAATCCGCCGACATCTTGTTGAAAGCCTCCGTTGCCATCCGGTCCAACGCATTATAATCATATGAATTTCCGCATACGCTGCCGGCAAACCAGTCGATGCAATTGGCACAGCCGCTCGTCGCGGCGCCCGTAAGATAACTGCCCGGCGCGTAATAGCACCAAAGCGACGGCTCGTCCGGCACGGCCGCCTGCGCGGAAAGCATACGCAGCGCAGCGCTCGTCCCCGCGGAAAGCGTCATGACGCCTTCTTCCAGCGCATCGTCGCCAACCTGGTTCATCGCGCCGTCCGGATGCGCCGTTACGACGGGAATTCCCTGTTTCAAGCCGAGCAATTCCGCTGCGGCGGCGCAAAGCGGCCGGCAGGCGTCGTAGTCACAGAGCTCCGGCAGATTTTCCCGCGGTACGCCCATTTCCGCCGCAATTTCCGCGTCCCAGTCCATCGCCGCCAGATTCAGCAGTCCGGTACCGGACGCCATGGAATAGCTTTCCCGAAAAGTGCCCGTTAATTGATAAAACAAATACGTCCCCTGATCGATCAGACGGTCGTTTTTCGCAAAAACAAATCCATTTTCCGTAAAATACTTCATGCGGAAGGAGACATACGTCCCGTTCACAAGGCAGCCCGTCTTTTTATAATATGCAAGCGCCTGCGCCGGATGATTCTTTTTAAAGGAAGCGGCGGCCGCGCCGGGTTTGCGGTACGTCCAGGTATAGGAAGGCGTTCTGGCATTCCCGTTTGTGTCCGCTACAAGCGAATTATGCCATGTCGATACGATCCCCACCGCTGTAATTTCCGGCGAAGGATGTTTGAGCCGATAAAATTCTACCGCTTTTCGGGCAAGCCGCAGCGCGGCATCACAAATTTCGTCCGGCTGCTGCACGCCGTCGGACACGTTGCGGATCCGATGCGAGAATTCGCATAAGAGATCGCACTGCGCGTCCGCCGTCATGACTTTTACGGAAGACGTACTCATTTCAATGACCAATACAGCCATGTTCTGCTATTACTCCTATCTAAAATCAATGTAAGCCCAAGCTGCCGCCGGAAGCATTCGCCGCAAGATCCAAAAACGACGCATGTTTTCTGTTTACCGTGCGCTTTCTGTCTGCCGTCGAAATTTTACGGTCCAGAAACGATTTGTATTCTTTTTCATACGGGAGCAGCGGATCTGCGCAGTCCGCTCCCGCTTCAAATGTAACCCAATCGTCTTTCCAGGAAGAAAGGAGGGCCCCGTTGCAGAGCGCGAGCGCATAAATTCCTTCCGTTCCGGGGGCAATCAATGTTTCTCCGTATAAAATCCCATTTACAAAATTGCGCAGGATTCCGCGGTGCGCCGTTTCCGTACCGGGAACCGGGATGTCTTCATAGGAAACCGAAGGCGCCCCGAACGGCTGCTGCGTGCGGTCGGAAAAGCCACGCGCACTTTCCGACAAACGCCATACTTGCAGCGTGCCGCCCGTATAAAGAATCTTACCGGCATCAAATTGGAGG
>CABQCN010000376.1 GCA_902462635.1 uncultured Oscillospiraceae bacterium | reverse complement strand
CCATCTCTTTTGCGATCCCTTCCAAAACCGGAGTCGTCCGCAGCGCGCGGAAAATACCGCCGATGCCGAGCGTGTCGGCGATCGTCTGGCGCAGGCCGTATTTTTTGGGAATTTCAAAATCGATTACGGTAGAGGGTTCGTATCCGCCTACCTGGATCGCGTTGACCACGTATTTTGCGCCGGAAAGCGCTTCTCTCCGGTCGAGCGTTGCTTTGATCTGCGCAAGTCCGTTATGGTTTTTGTTTATGTTGTTCAGCATCGAATGCGAATCTGCAAGTCTGACAGGATCGATATCGAACAGGCATATTTCGAAGGGACCGAGCTCCGGGGTCAGAATGCAGTCGCCTAATACGTTTTTTGCAAAAACGGTGCTCCCTGCGCCAATAAAAGTCACTTTAAACAATTTGTTTACCTCCGTTTCTTATTGTACCGCGGTATGCGGCAGTTGTATCTCTGGGAGACAGTATAGGCGCTGCCGCTCCGTTTTCCAATAGCCTGATGTTGTATGTTTTTGTATTTATGTTGTATTTTGTATTGCGTTCCCGCGCTTTAGCTGTTATGATTTTTACGGATAGAAAATACAGGAGAAAGAAGCGACGCTTATGGAAGATAAGCTGACGATTTACCAATGCGGATATATGAAGAATATCCCGGACCATAAATGGGGGCCGGCGGTACGGAATCACTATCTGATCCATTACGCGGTGGCGGGCTGCGGCACATATACGGTAGACGGGACGACATACGCACTGCGGGCCGGACAGGGCTTTTTGATCGAGCCGTTTGTAATCACTACGTATCAGGCAGACCATGACGATCCCTGGGAATATTACTGGTTTGGATTTTACGGAGGAGAGGCATCTTACCTGATTACGGAAGCCGGTTTGAATGCGCCAAATCTCGTATTTCGCTCGCCGCTCAGAGAAACGAGGGATATTCTGGCAGAAATGAACACGATCAACGCACAGGGGAATACGAACCGCTGTGAAATGCTTTCTCTGCTTTACCGCTTTTTCTCCGTTTACCATAAAAATTTACCGCAGCGACCGCAGCGCCAGCTTCTCGCGGAACCGCACCGGAATCCGTACGTTGCCGCTGCGGTCGATTATATAGAGCATAATTATAATTACGATATTTCGGTCACGGATATTGCCAGGCATATCGGGCTTGACCGGTCTTACCTGTATCGTTTGTTCTGTTCGGATCTCGGATGTTCTCCGCAGCAGTATCTGATTGATTTCAGGCTGCGTGCCGCGCTGCATATGTTCGGTACAAATGAATACAGCATCACTGAAATCGCCTGCTCTTGCGGGTTCTCTTCCCTCGCGCATTTTTCCAGCACCTTTAAGAAAAAATACGGTCTCCCGCCGATCCGGTATAAAGATTTGATATAAGATTCAACCATTGGTTGACCCTGCTTCCACCAGCAATTGATTCCGCGTGTTTTTAGACTATGCTATACTTTATTTATCATATATTGAAAGGATGTCATAAATGGATAGTACATTTTCTAAAAATCTCCGGGAACTCCGGAAAAACAGCGGAATGAGCCAGGAGCAGCTTGCGGAAAAATTCGGAATTACGGTACAGGCAGTCAGCAAATGGGAGTGCGCGCTGTCCTATCCCGATATCGAATTGCTGCCGAAGCTTGCCGATCTTTTTCGTGTAACGGTCGACGCGCTTTTGCGTAAAGGCGATTCTGCGCCGCTGCAGACCGGATCCGGCGCAGTTCCCGATCTGCCGGACGATGACGTATTGCGGATCGTACAATGCAAAGGGAGAACGCTGCTGCGGCAAACGGCGTATGATCCCGATAAAAAAATCCCGCTGTTGCTTGATTCAAAAATACTGGAGGAAACAGGCAAAGAGCTGCGGATGGAGATCTGGGGCAGCGCGCAGATCGAAGGGGATATCAGCGGCAATCTTCATGCGGGCGATGGCGTGAACTGCGGAAACGTCGGCGGTTCTGTGGAGGCGGGCGACGGTGTGAACTGCGGAAATGTCGGCGGTTCTGTGGAGGCGGGCGACGGTGTGAACTGCGGAAATGTCGGCGGTT
>CABQCN010000375.1 GCA_902462635.1 uncultured Oscillospiraceae bacterium | reverse complement strand
ACGGTTACGATTGACCTCGACCGTGTCGGAATCGACGAAAATGACGGAACCCGCCTGGAAGGCGCGGAGAAGAAAGCGCGCGTCTGTCTGTTTCTGGACTGCATTGAGCATCTGTACCGCGACATCAGGGGCCGACGGGAAAATTTGTCGCCTGTTTTTGCTGTCGGCGGCGTCTACGAGCGAAAAACGCCTTTTTTTGAAAACCGCCTTCAGCTGCAAAGAAATAAATTGTCCGTGCGACGGATTGCGGACGCTCTGGAACCGATTCATGCGGATACGGAAATCGGCTATCTGGCAGGTACGTTTTCCAATGACAGGGAGATCGAAGAAGTTTTGAAACCGCTTTCTGTCGCTGCATTTTTCCGGTCTTTGAAAAAAAAGGTGGAGGATGTGTATGCGGGCTGTTAGGATCACGGCGTATCAGAATATGGCGTCATACCGCCAGCCGTCCAGCTTTGTGATGAAAGAAAGCTATCCGCTTCCGCCCTATAGCAGTGTCATTGGGATGGTACACGCTGCATGTGATTTTAAAGAATATGTGCCGATGCGGGTCAGCGTTCAGGGCAGCGCTGCAAGTTCCGTTTCCGAGCTTTATACCAAATATGAATTCGGCCGGTATACGAAATATGAAGAAGGACGGCACAATGTAAAATTGCAGGGCGGAGAGGTTCCGCTTGGCATGACGCGCGGAATGGGGCATGTGGAAGTCTTGGTCGACGTGCGGCTCGTATTGCATATTTTACCGGAAGAGGAGCGGCTGACGGAGCAGATTTACCGGGGACTGCAATGTCCCAAACAGTATCTTGCGCTCGGACGGTGGGAAGACCTGCTCCGGATCGGCAGCGTTTGTATGACGGAACTTACGGAGTGTACGCCGGAACAGAGTATTTCGCTTCCCTGCGATGCATATATCCCTGCGGGAAATCTCCATGCACAGGAAGTGACGGCTACGGTGTATCGGCTGCACAAGCGATATACGGTGGAACCCGGCAGCAGATTCCGCACCTGGACGGAAACCGTCACGGCGAAATTCGCCAAGAAGTCCACGGTAATCGCAGCCGGCCTGCCGGCGCTGCTTGATACGGAACCCTGCACGGATGCGGACGTTCCTTATTACGAGACTGACCGGATTCCGGTGTTTCTTGGGTGAATTGTTTTTACGGGAGGAAATTTTATGGAAGAATTTCCATATGCAAAAAGCGTGCCGCCGGAAAGCCTGACGGAACATATCGAACGTTGCCTTGCGATGCTGGAGCAGCTGAAGAACCGTTACGGATCTCTGCTGACGCAGCGGGAATGGGAAGTGCTGCGCTATGCGGTGAAGACGCATGATTTGGGTAAACTTGAAGCGTTTTTCCAGAATACCATCCGAAGAAGGCTTGGCCTTCCTCCGCTGCGTCTGGCCGGCGAAAAATTTCCTCATAATTATCTGAGTCCGGCGTTCCTTTCCGAAAAATTTTTTATGGATTTATGGGACGGAGAAACGGAATGGTACCGTCTTTTGATTCTTTGCGTTTATTACCACCATGCGCGGGAAAACCCGGATGCGGAAGCGCTGCAGCGCTATATTGAAAACGGGCTTTGCGAAAATTCGCTGCCGTATCCGGAGCCGGAACCGTATTTGGCGGAAAGGCCGGATTTCGGCGCATACCGTCTTATCGATATTGTAAAATTAGAAACGGAAGAACAAAAGCTGCGGTATATTCTGATCAAAGGAATGCTCAACCGCGTCGATTATACGGCAAGCGCGCATCTGGAAACGGTTGAGAACGCCTGCGGGCAGGAGATCGGACCCAAAACCGAAGCGTTTTTACAGAAGCAGGGATATACGCTGCGTCCCGTGCAGCGTTACCTGTTAGAGAACCGGGAGCGGAATGTGATCGTCTGTGCGAGCACGGGTTACGGGAAAACGGAAGGCGCGCTGCTTTGGTGCTGGGATGCGAAAGCATTTTACACGCTTCCTGTAAAAGTCAGCATTGATGCGATATTTCAAAGAATTTGCGGATCGATCGGGTACGAAGGGGCCGCGCTGCTTCACAGCGGCGCAAAGGTATTTTACTTGATGGAAG
>CABQCN010000374.1 GCA_902462635.1 uncultured Oscillospiraceae bacterium | reverse complement strand
TCCGTAAAAATAGCAATTTGTGCACCCTTCGCTTGCTTTGTAGCAGCCTGTCCACGGCTCCCAATTCATAGATATCCTCCTTGTCAATCACTTAAAATACACGCGGCGGTTCCTAAAATAATACCTGCATTTCCCAAATTTTAATCATCCGATGACAAATCAAGGCCGAAAGACATTTTTATAATGCCACCTAAGGGCTTCTAAAGAAGGCCGGTTCCTTAATTCCGGCAAATTGATTTTCATACCATTAAATTGTATATAGGAATCAGATAAAAGATAGGAACTAATCTGTACGATATAATTATCATCTATAGTAATTAATCCTGCATCAAATAGGCGGTGGAGATCAACGCGAAGAAGCAGGCCGTTTTGAACATGGTTGCTTGCTTCTGATCTGTATCCCTGAATATGTGCGGCCTGTAAAACATCAGGGGTGTTTTCTTGCGTGATGCAACATTTTCTGTTGTATGCTGCTAAAATCATGTCTCTAAAATTATTTTGTCCTTTTCTTACGCTGGTTGTAGTATCAGTATATGTTTTGGTATCATCTACTAAAGTAAATGGCTGATCCAATTGTGTATGCGTATTTTGTTGTATGGTTTTAGCAGAAACTACGTATTTGTATTTTACGACCTGTCTTGGGATTCTCCAGCCATAATCCATATCTTTTAATTGATCCTCGTCATCAAAAAATTTTATATCCTTTAAGATCACGCAACCAATTATATGATCTTTTCCCCTATAACCCGATTTGGAATTTTTATTTGTATAGTTAGCAACCCGATTTTTCATTTCGGAGAAACTGCTTGCCCCGTTATACGGACCGTATTGTTGCCAGGCATTTTTGATATCCATATTTTTGTACGCAACAAATCTCCCATATCCGCATATTTTTCGCCCATACTTCTTTTTCAGGAGAAAATAAACGATATCACCTTTTGATAACCGTCTAATATTCCAAGGTGTCGGCGTCCAAAAATTTACTTCATTTGTGACAGAGCGTGAGCGAAGGGTCTTATACCAATTATAATCGGTGAGTGCAACCATAGATAATTGACTCATGTAGCGATCACTCCTTTCAGATATATTATTATGACACTAAATATTCTATTTTTCAATAAAATAACAGCATTCGTCATATTAAAAATGTAGCAATGATTTGATCATCTGATCCGTTCCCCAAAGCTTATATGAAACAATTCCTGTATGAGAACCGATTCATTGGCGGCTTTATTGTACATGAAAAACAAGCCGAATGGCGGATACCCATTCGGCTTGTTTCTTTGTCTTTCGTCGATGGCGGAGTGGGTGGGATTCGAACCCACGAGCCCTTGCGGGCTACCTGATTTCGAGTCAGGGCCGTTATGACCACTTCGATACCACTCCACGACCGTTGTGTATTATAGCATGGTAACGTGCTTTGCGCAAGGAGATTTTTACATGAAAAGAATGGCCGGGAAAAGGAGAATACGCCGTCCCACGTTCATATAATGCAGGGAGGAGGTGAATGTTTTGCTAAGAAAAAAGAAAAAAGAAAAAATACCGGATTATGCGAAATACGCCGCCCGGCGCCGTCCGGACGCTTCCGCGGAAATAAGAGGATCGGACGCGTATCCGGCCTTACGCGGCACGGTATCGTTTTATCAAGTGGGGGATAAGGTTGTCGTATCGGCAGCGGTAGAAGGATTTCCAAACAAAAACGGAGAATGTCTGTATCCCGTGTATGCGATGCATATCCATGCAGGCTCTGCGTGCAGCGGCGGCGCGTCCGATCCGTTCGCAGACGCCGGGATGCATTATAATCCCGCCGGCTGCATGCACCCGTACCACGCGGGAGATCTCCCACCGCTGTTTTCCAATAAAGGGAGCGCGTGGTCGGCGTTCGTCACGGATCGTTTCACGGTCGCTGAAATTAAAAATAAAACGGTGATCATCCATGAAAAAACGGATGATTTCAAAACACAGCCGTCCGGCGATTCCGGAAAGAAAATCGCCTGCGGCGTGATCCATTAGAAATTACTGATTCGGATTGCCGAAACTTGGGGGATTGGCCTTCGTATCGCCGAAAGA
>CABQCN010000373.1 GCA_902462635.1 uncultured Oscillospiraceae bacterium | reverse complement strand
AATTTAATATTGTATCTATCTTATCATATCTACCGGAACCGTTGCAACGTTCCCGCGGAAATATTTTACGGCTTTTCTTTCAGAAGCCTGGCGGATTGGAGATAATACGTATCGCCCGTGCCGCTCGCGCAGTAGAAGTCGACGCGGATCAAATGGATTGCGCCGCGCCAGAATCCTGTCTGCCCGAGATCCAACACGATGGTGTGAAATTTGCCATCCGCCGGAAAAGAAAAGAATACGGATTTGCCCGCCTCCGGGGCATCCGTTTCTCCTGCAGCCAAAAAGAGTTCTGTGGTATATTCCCGCAGCGAATTTTGTACGGGCGCCATACAGGTGATTTCGAAATAGCGATAGTCCCCTGCGGTGAGGAGTTCTTTGCTTTTGGAATACAAGATCGCGAAATAGGGATCCGCAGGATCCGTAACCGTAAAGGAATAACCGCTTTCCGCCGGGACACCCGTGCAGCAATTGTACATTCCAAGTACGCCCGGGATGTCCCCTTGCAGAAAATTCAAATCCGTCAGATCCGTTTCCCGTGCGTGTGGCGGCGTTTCCGCTCCATTCCTGATTCAGCCATTCCAGGCGCGCCTTCAGCCAATCGGAAAGAAACTGTGCGGCGTCGTACTGGCTGGTATAATCGCATACGCTGTCATGCTGGTGGAACAGCAGTTTCTTACCCAAAAGGTCCCATTTTTGGTAATTGCGCGCAAATTCTGCCGTATACGCTTCGCTCAGACGCAAAATTTCATCGGCGTCCGCACGCAGCGCAGGATATTTTTCCTGCCAGAGCGTCCTGACGCGCTCGCGGAACCATTCCGCGCCGTTCAGCATCACATACCAGGAGTTTGTGCGCACGCCGTCGCTGTACGAAAAATTGGCGGCATAAAATCCCTCCGGGGAATACGTCGATTCATATTGCGTATTTGCCAGGGCAAAGTCGAAATCCCATGGCGCGGCGAACGTCAGCTTCTGCGACCCGGCGGCGCTCCTGTCCACATACATATTGAATGTACCTGCATCGAGGTTTTTGACGATCTCATCCAGCAGATACATCCGGACCGCCGATTCCAGATCGACAAGCGCGCCGATGGTTTCCTGCTGTTTCTCGGCTTTCGTAGCGCCCGCCGCAAAATCGTTTCGGGGCTGCAGTTTACAATCGCCGTCAACCGTATAATAGGCATCGAGATAGATTGCCGCGTAAACGGCTTCATAAACGGCGGAACACCAGTCTTCGATAAAACGGATCTGTTCCGCGCTATAATCTCCCCCGGACAGGGAAAATATCATACTGCCGCAGTGGGCGCTGTCTCCGTTCAAATCCGTGATCAAGACATTCGCATGCGTTTGCATGGTATTTGGTTCGTCGGTGCGGCCGCCCTGCCCGATCATCAGATATCCGATATCGGTGCCGGAATATCCGTCTTCTTTTTCAAAGATGGCGACACGGTGCGGATTGATCTGCGACTGTTCGCAGATCAGATAGACGCCCTGATATTGATCGTTGAGATAAACTTCCGCGTAGGCGTAATCAGAACAGTAATATTTGCCTTCCAAAATGGTATTCCCAAGACGGAATGCCGTAGAGGTGCGCATCATGGAAGGATCAAAATAGTCCGCCATCAGGCACCAGTTTTTACACATTGCGTTATCGTTGATTCCCAGGAGGGATTGCTTTTTGTCAAAACGCAGGCGATATGGTTTTTTCTCTGCCGTGGCGGTAGAATTTCCGCGCACGCGGATCTGCGCCGCCGCTCCCTGGAAGAGGTCGGTTTCTTTACCGTTTTCTACAGAAACGCTGCAAGCGACATATTCTTCTTTCGAAGTGACTGCGGCGCCGGTCCCAGTATCGATCCGGAGCACCGGCATCGAATTCTTTCCAGGCGCCGTGGCCGGCGCGGTCGGCTCCGGAGAGGCCTGTGCGGATGGTTCGGCGGTATTCGGAGCCTGCGTACGCTGCGTCCGCGAAGCGGTGCGGCAGGAAACGCAGGGCAGCGACACGGACAGTAAAAGTAAAATAACAGCAAATACGCGCGGTCTCTTATAAATAATATCCATGTAATAACCTCACAAATTA
>CABQCN010000372.1 GCA_902462635.1 uncultured Oscillospiraceae bacterium | reverse complement strand
CTGCTTCTTGCGAACCGTCTCATGCGCTATTTCCCGGAACGCGGCATGCGCATCCGCGGAAAACAAATTCCGGGGCATTACACCGTGGTTCTGAACGAACCGATGCTCTATTCCGAAGTGCTCCGCCACAAGGGCTGGCCGACACGCTACACGGAAGAACGCTTCGGCGCGGATTGTAACAATCTGGGAAACCAGGAAACGGATGGGCACGGCCTGATGATGATGGCAAATGTTTGTGCCTGGGAGAATGCGGAAGACCGCGAATCCTATTTTCTGCAAAATAAAGAAAGTATCCTGGAAGGCGCGGCGTGGATCCTCTGGTGTCTCGATCATCCGGACGTTTCCTTTGCGCAGAACGGTCTCCTGTACGGGGAAACGGAGGGCGGTATGAACGAATATACCTTATATTGCAACGTCCCTTGCTGTCTGGGGTTGTACGGATATTCCAAGATCGCCGCCGCTCACGGCCTCGCGCAGGAAGCAAACGCGTGGAAGGATGCCGCGGCGCGGCTGTATCGTGCCATCATAAACGGCTTTTCTGTCCGAAACGAAAAATGGGACCTGGCACGCGCCGGTTTCCAGCACGACCCCGTAGCCGTGATGCTTTCCGATCGATACGGTTATGACCGGCGTGATTTCCCGGAAGAATGGCGGCGGCTCTCCACAGCGACATACGAAGACGATTTGTGCCGCTATCGAGGAATTCCGGTCGACGGCAAGGGCGGGATCGGATACAACACGGCAATGATGACGCAGAGCGCGCTATTACAGGACAACACGGCGGATTTTACAAAATTGGCGGAGGATCTCTGTAAAATTTGCTACGCCCCGCGTCTGCCGGAACCGTATCTCGTCCCGGAGGGAATTTCCTATTCGGAACGGCTGCGGGCAATCCGCAGGCAGGGAGACCTGGGAAATCTGGTGCAGCAGGCGGAAGTACTGAAAGCGTTTCTTCTGATGGCCGGGATTTCCCCGTACCGGAATCCTATTTTGAAAATCATGCCGCGGCTGCCGAAGGGATGGAATCTCGACATACGGGATTTTACGGTCCAGAACCGGAATGTGAAAATCGACGTCGCCGCCTCGTATCCGCTGCAGGGAAGGCAGAAAATAGAAATCAGAACACAGCGGCCGCTTTCTTCGCAAGTTCTGGTACGCTTCGGACCGTTCGAACGGCCGGACGGGATCGCAGCGGAGCTGAACGGGAACCGGATGGACGGCATGCCATACCGTTCCGGCGACGCCTACTGGATGGATGCAACTGTTTTCCTTTGAAATCGAAGCTTGGAATCGCGGCGCTCACCGGTATGCGGTTGTATAAAAACAGAAAAAGTAATATAATTCATATAAAATTTATTTTACCGGAAGGTGCCGCCATGTATATTGCCGATCTTCATATTCATTCCCGTTTCTCCCGCGCTACCAGCAAAGATTGTGATCTTCCGCACCTGGACTGGTGGGCCCGGCGAAAAGGAATCCGTTTATTAGGGAGCGGAGATTTTACGCACCCTGCCTGGCGCGCCGAATTGAAAGAACAGCTTGTGCCGGCGGGAGAAGGCGTATACGAACTGCGGGAAGATCTGCGGATCCCGTGCGAGCTTTCCGCAGAGACGCCGCGTTTTCTCATAACAGGGGAAATCAGCTCGATTTATAAACGCGGCGGGAAAACGCGCAAGGTCCATAATTTGATTCTCCTGCCAAGCTTGGAAGCGGCGGAGGAGCTTGCCGCAAGATTGGAAGCCATCGGCAATATTCATTCCGATGGGCGCCCCATACTGGGATTAGACAGCAGAGATTTACTGGAATTGACATTAGAAACGTGCCCGGACGCGGAATTTATTCCGGCGCATATCTGGACGCCGCATTTTTCGATGTTCGGCGCTTTCTCGGGATTCGATACCATAGAATCTTGTTTCGATGATTTGTCGCCGTATATTCACGCGGCGGAGACGGGGCTTTCCTCCGATCCGCCCATGAACTGGCGTGTTTCAGCGCTGGACAGACTGACGCTGGTTTCTCATTCGGACGCGCATTCCCCGGCGAAACTGGGTAGGGAAGCGAATCTGTTGGATACGGAACTTTCCTATCCCGGGTTGACG
>CABQCN010000371.1 GCA_902462635.1 uncultured Oscillospiraceae bacterium | reverse complement strand
CCGCGGCCGGACCGGAACCATACGGAAGAATGCTTCGCGTGCTATGCGGCGCCGGGAAAAGCGGTTGACGGAAATAAAATATAGACTATAATTTAAATTCAGCAATGAAATAAGGAGTTGTACCGCGAATGATCTGGAATCCGAGCAGAGAATGCCTCTCAAGAAAAGAATATGATGCGCTGAAACTCGAACGTCTTAAATGGACGGTCGGCAGGGCATATGATAAAGTCCCGTTTTATCGCAGAAAGTTCGATGAGATCGGCTTGAAGCCCGAACACATCCAAACGCTGAAGGATATCGAGAAAATACCGTATACCACGAAACTCGACCTGCGGGATAACTATCCGTTCCAGCTGTTTGCAGAACCGATGCATAAAATCGTGCGTCTGCACGCCAGCTCGGGAACGACGGGAAAGCCCGTCGTTTTCGGGTATACGAAGAACGATATGAAAGTCTGGAAAGAAAATATCTCGCGGATTGCGGCAATGGCGGGCGTTACCGCGGGGGACGTAGCGCAGATCGTATTCGGTTTCGGTATGTTTACGGGGGGATTTGGATTGTATCAGGGGCTGGAGAATATGGGCGCTGCCGTCGTCCCTTCTTCTTCGGGCAATTCGGAACGGCAATTGATGTTTATCGAAGATTTCGGGGTGACCGTCATCGTCGGCACTCCCTCCTATGTACTGCATCTCGGCGAACTTGCGGCGGAACGGAAGCTGAACCACAAGCTGCGGGTCGGTCTGTTCGGCGGAGAGGGGCATACGGCGGAAATGAGACGTCAGATCGAGAAACTGTGGGGAATCGAATGCACGGAGAACTATGGACTGACGGAAGTACAGGGACCGGGTGTTTCGGGGGAATGCCTGGAACACGATGGGATGCATTTCAATGAAGACAGCTTCCTTTATGAAATTATAGACAGCGATACGCTGCAGGTAAAATCACCGGAGGAAGAGGGAGAACTCGTCCTTACGACGCTGACAAAAGAAGGCGTCCCCATTTTACGCTACAGGACGAAAGACATCACATCCATAAATTTCGCTCCCTGTAAATGCGGCAGGACGTCGGCGCGGATGAGCAAAGTCAAGGGCCGCTCCGACGATATGCTGATCATTAAAGGCGTCAACGTCTTCCCGAGTCAAATCGAAAGTCTGCTCCTCGGTATGCCTCACATCGGCCCGCATTATGAGATCATCGTGACCAGAAAAGGGTACATAGACCAGCTCGAAATCAAGGTGGAGCTTTCGGATTCCTCGCTGCTGGAAAGTTACGGCGAACTCGAATCGCTTACCGCAAAAATACGGGAAAAGGTAAAATCGAACCTTCTGCTCGACGCTAAAATCACGCTCGCCGAGCCGAAATCGCTGGAACGCTACGTAAGCGGCAAGGCGAAACGCGTACACGACTTAAGAAATCAATAACTATAGATCAGGATAACGGAGGTTTAAAAATGAAAAAGCTGCTTTTGGGGAATGAGGCTGTGGCGCGCGGGGCATGGGAAGCCGGCGTTCAGGTCGTTTCTTCCTATCCGGGCACGCCGAGTACGGAAATAACAGAAAATACGGCGAAATATGATGAGATATTCTGCGAATGGGCGCCGAACGAAAAAGTTTCCATGGAGGTCGCTATCGGCGCATCCGTGGCGGGAGCGCGCGCGATGTGCTGTATGAAGCACGTCGGACTGAACGTTGCGGCGGATCCGCTGTTTACATCGGCATATACCGGCGTAAACGCCGGCCTGGTAATCGTTGTGGCAGATGATCCGGGGATGCACAGTTCGCAAAATGAACAGGATTCCAGATTCTACGCCTTATCGGCGCATATTCCGATGCTGGAACCTTCGGACAGCGAAGAATGCAAGGAATATACAAAACGCGCTTTTGAAATCAGCGAAGCGTTCGATACGCCTGTCATCGTTCGGCTGACGACGCGCATTGCGCATGCGCGGAGCCTGACGACGCTGGCAGAACGGGCGGAACAGCCGCAGCGCCCCTATCAAAAGGATGTCATGAAATATGTCATGATGCCTGGCATGGCCAAAAAACGCCATATTGCCGTAGAAGACAGAATGGAAAAGCTCCGCGCCTTTTCCGGCAGCGGCGCGGAAGGGC
>CABQCN010000370.1 GCA_902462635.1 uncultured Oscillospiraceae bacterium | reverse complement strand
TTCCGTTTCAACCCCGCATTGAAAGCGGAAGGGAAAAATCCGCTTACCATCGACTGTAAGGCGCCGACGGAGAGCTATATCGAGTTCATTGAAAGCGAAACGCGTTACAGCCGTCTGAAGCAGGCCTTCCCGGAGAGAGCAGAAAGACTCTTTACGGAAGCTGCAGAAGAGGCAAAAGAGCGGTACAACCGTCTGCTCAAATTGAAGGAGCTGTACGAAGTACAATAACGGGAACGAAAAAGCGGCCCCGGATGCGTCGGACAGACGCGCCGGGGCCGCTTTTGTCATTGGAACCGGCCGGTAAAAGAGTTACCTTACCTCGGATATGACGCCATCCGAAATTTCGATCAGTCTTTTACAATAGCCGGCGACGTTCTCATCGTGCGTGACGACGATCACGGTGATTCCCTGTCCGTTCAATTCCCGCAGCAGAGACATGATTTGCGCCGAGGTTTTCGTATCGAGCGCTCCGGTCGGCTCGTCGGCCAGAATAATCGACGGCTTGTTGACGATGGCCCTGGCGATGGCAACCCGCTGCCTCTGACCGCCCGAAAGATGGATCGCTTTTTTATGTGCCTGGTCGCCGATGCCCACGCTTTCCAGCGCCTCCATTGCCAGCGCTTTCATTTGCCGGCGGGGCGTTTTATTGAAATAAAGCGGAAGCATGGTATTCAGCAGCGTGCTTTCCTGGTTTAATAAAGCAAAATCCTGCAGGACGAAACCGATTTCCTGATTCCGCACAGCGGCCAGTTTATAATCGTTCAAACGGCCGACGTCCGTGCCGTTCAATAAATACATTCCGCTGTCAAATGTGTCGATGCAGCCGATGACGTTCAGCAGCGTGGTTTTCCCGGCGCCCGAAGTGCCTTTAATAGCGAGAAATTCGCCCTGCTCTATCGTCAGCGAGATCTCCTTCAATACGTGCAGCCTGCCCTGGTCCTGCTTGTAGGATTTGTTTAGACGGATGATTTCAATCATAGCTCCCTGCTTCCTTTCATTTCAAGAATCGTTTTTTGTCTCTGCATAAACAGCGGGATCAATACCGCTATGAGGATATTGACGAGTAAGAATGCAAAGATGGAGAGCGTGCTTCTCTCGTCGATGATGCAGTAGAGGATAAAAAAGTTGGAATACTTCGCGTAATGGGTATACAGCAAAATCACGATACAGCTGATCAGCGAGGCAGCCAGGCCGATGAAGCCGAGCGCGCACGCGCTGATACAGAAGCTCTTTCTCCGGCTGCATCCGCACAGGTAGTATACGACGTGAGTTCCCATTTTCTTATACACGAACAGGATCCCCATACAGATAAAAGAGACTGTCACCGTAACCATCATATAAAGAGGGACCGGCAAGTGCTCCGCAAGCTTTTTCTCCGTAGCCTTCCTGGTGTTTTGCAGCAGCTCCTCATATTCCGTCAGGACGTAATTCTGTTTATAGAAGGTCTCCTTTACATGCTCGATTTCTTCTGCCGTGGCGCCATCCTGAAATTTCACGAAACAACAGGGGGAACTCGTCAGATTCTGCCCGACGCCAAGCAGATTTCTTGTTTCTCCGCAGTCTTTTATAATGATACTGCTTCCGTTCGCAACCGTAAATATTTCATCGGAGGTCATTACGGAGGATAAAGCGTTCAAAGAAGGATAATAATACGGATATTCCACCTTGTCGATCAGCACGGCTTCTATCTGTGTTCCGTCCGCTTTGCTTATGGTCAATACATCATTGATCTTACTGCCCGCGTACTCTTCTCCGAGGCCGATGCATTGTATTTTGCCGTCCGAGAGTCCCGTGGCCGAAAAGGTATTGTTCTTCTCCAAAGTAATAAAACGCATAAAATGATCATCGTAGAACAGCGCAGCTTGTTCGGTGCTGTTTACAGAAATCCCCATAAAAGATTTATTGCCATAAACATGTTCCACGCCCGGCATCGCGGCAACCGCATCCTGCAATACGGAGTCGAAACTCATAAGTTCGTTGAAAGACATGGCGTACACGGAGTTTTCCAGCCGCGATTGCGTCAGTTTATCCTCCGTGTACTTACAATATTTATTAATTCCGGTAAAATATACAAAAGACAGCTGGGATACGATCATTAAAAGCAGCAGCAGTACGGCGGGC